>DATGWU010000712.1:0-17929 GCA_035299345.1 Rhizobium sp. | reverse complement strand
GCTCTTACCGCTACTGGCTGCCACCTAGGGTCTTGACCGCTTGCCTCAGCGTGTCCTCGCTCGTCTGAAGTAGCGAGGAGATGCTCTCGAATGCGCGATTGACCTGGATGAGCTGGGTCATTTCGGTCAGCGCGTTGACGTTCGAGTGTTCTATATAACCCTGCATCACGCCGATCTCGGTCGAATCGACAACCGGCTGAGGGGGCTCGACGGCGATGACGCCGCTGTTCTCGTAACGCAGGAAGCCGGCTTCCAGATTGGCGGTGAAGACGCCAATCGAACCAACGATCCTGTCGTCTTGTTTCACGCGGCCGTCGAGGCCGACCTGCGGCGAGCTCCCATTGGGGTTCAATTGGATGGGCGCCCCACCCGAATCGAGGACCGGATAGCCCTGGATCGATACAAGCTCGCCGGTCTCCTTCATCGAGAACCGTCCGTCGCGCGTCAGTACCTGACCGGCCGGGGTGTCAATAGCGAACCAGGCATCGCCCTTCACCGCGAAGTCGAGCGGATTGCCGGACTGCTGAACTTCTCCGTTGCGCGTGGAGAGATAATCATTGCCCTGAGAGACGAAGGCGACCTTCGCACGCAAGTCGTTTCCGGTCTGGCTGAGGACTTCGTCGAACTTGACTTCGGTCGCACGGAAGCCGGCGGTATTCATATTGGCGATATTGTCGGCAATCGTCGTCAGACGTCGCTCCAGAGCGATCTGTGAGGAAAGGCCAACATAGATGCCGGACTGCATGTTTCTCTCCTGTCGACGAGGGTATTCCTGCTGCTCCGCCCTGATCCTTGGGGCGGAAGCCCCTTCATTGGTTGGTGGACGCTAGGATTTGTTGCTTGTGCGAACCTGTAGGTCGCCGGAGCCGCCGCCGTTCATAACTCACGAACCTGCGGTCGTCGGGCAGCCGTTTCCTCAAGGAGCGTCGCTGGCAAGTCCCGCGCAAGATTGTTGCTCTACTCGTCGTAGCCAGAGAAATACGGAGAAGAGCCATGGAGCCGATTCAGTTGTTCGACTTGGCCTCCCGGCAGGCCGAATGGCTGTCTATTCGACAGGAAGTGGTTGCCGGAAACATCGCCAATGCAAACACGCCGAAATTTCGCGCCAAGGACGTCACCCCGTTCGATTCCGAGCTGCAGTCCCTGAGCATGGCGATGACCCAGACGCATGCCGGTCACATGACTGCCAACGTGATTGGCGGCGGCAAGTATGAGATCGAGGAGGCGAACCTCAACAATGAGATCGGCATCCAGGAATCCGGGAACACGGTCGCTGTCGCCGACGAGGTTTCGAAAATGGGCGAGATCAAACGGCAGCACGACCTCAATACCCAGCTCGTGCGCGCCTTCCACAACATGATGTTGACCGCAGTAGGTAAGTAAAATGGATCCCTTGTCAGCATCGCTCAAGATCGCCGGAAGTGGCCTTGAAGCCCAGTCGACCCGTCTTCGCATTGTTTCGGAGAATATCGCGAATGCGCGGACCACGGGCGACACCCCTGGCGCCGACGCGTACCGCCGAAAGATCATCACCTTCGACTCCGAGCTGGACCGCGTCAGCGGCACCACGTTGGTCAAGGTCAAGAAGCTCGGCGTCGACGATTCCGATTTCGTCGAAGAATACGATCCGGATCATCCCGCGGCCGATGAGCAGGGAATGGTGAAGATGCCAAACGTCAACATGCTGATCGAAATGGCCGACCTGCGCGAAGCAAACCGCAGCTACGAGGCCAATCTGCAGACAATTCGCCAGACGAGGGATCTCATCTCGGCAACGATCGACCTCCTGAAAGGCTAATGATGATTGAGCGCGTCGCCAGTTTCACTTCTCTCTCGAAGGCCGCCGGTTCCTTCGGCGCAGATGCGACCGAAGGTGCCTCCGAAACTCTCATGCGGGCCGGAAGCCCGGCCGCGGCGGTCGCCACGACGGGGCCGAGCTTCGCGAGCGTGCTGCAGGGTGCAGCGACCGACGCGGTGAATGCGGTGAAAGGTGGCGAACAGGCCTCCTTCGCCGGTATTCAGGGCACCGCGTCGACCCGGGAGGTCGTCGATGCGGTTCTTGAAGCGGATCGCACCCTCAAGACCGCGGTTGCGCTGCGCGACAAGATTGTGTCGGCCTATCTCGAAATTACGAAGATGCAGATCTAGAGTACTGAGGAATCGCGACGATGAGAGCACTTGCAATTGCAGCGACCGGCATGGACGCCCAGCAGACCAATCTGGAAGTCATTGCCAACAACATCGCCAACATCAACACCACGAGCTTCAAGCGCGGTCGCGCAGAGTTCACGGACCTGCTCTACCAGACAGAGCGCGCCCAGGGTGTCGCGAACCGCGCCAACCAGTCAATCGTTCCCGAAGGAGCGAACATCGGTCTCGGCGTACAGACCTCGGCGGTGCGCAAGCTCCACGAGCAGGGCGAGATCACGCAAACCGGCAACAGCCTGGACGTGGCAATCGTCGGCAATGGCTTCTTCATGGTCGAAGGGGGTGACGGTTCGACGCTTTACACCCGTGCAGGCTCCTTCAACAAGGACGCCACCGGCCGCTTGGTGACGATCGACGGCTACGGTATCATGCCGAATATCACCATTCCTGAGGACGCGACGGAAATCACCGTCAGCGACGACGGCGTGGTCTCGGTACGCATCGGGCAAGCAGAGCAACTCACGCAGCTCGGCCAGATCACGCTTTCCAATTTCGTCAACGAGGCCGGCCTTCGTCCGTTGGGCGACAACCTGTTCGCCCAGACCGATGCTTCCGGTGACGCCGTCGTCGGCGCGCCGCAGGACACCGGATTCGGGTATCTCAAGCAAAACTATCTCGAGAGCTCCAACGTTGACGCTGTGAAGGAGATCACTGATCTGATCTCGGCTCAGCGTGCATACGAAATGAACTCGAAGGTCATCACCACCGCCGACGAGATGGCGAAGATCGTCAGCCAGAACCTGAAGTAATCCAACCGAGGCAGGGCAAGCATGAGGTTTTCCCGCGAAAGCACAATGAACCTTCCGGCCGTCGGGGTGATCTGCTCCCTGGCGATTGCCGGTATCGTGCCGCAGGCCGCACTTGCCCAGGCTCTCCACGCCGTTGTTCCGACGGCCACCATCTATCCCGGAGAGGTCATCAGTGCCGGCCATGTGACCGAAGTCGAGGTCACCAATCCGCATCTCGCTGCCGGCTACGTGACCGATCTTGCGGATGTCGTCGGCAAGGTGTCGAAACGGACGCTCGTCGCGGGTCGTACGATACAGATCGGCAATCTCCGCGATCCATATGCAGTCGAGCGCGGGACGACCATCAGGATGACGGCCAAGGTTGGCGGTCTCGCCATATCGGCCGCCGGTACGCCACTGCAGGATGCAATGATCGGCGACCTCATCCGGGTGAGAAACCTCGATACGGGGGTAATCGTGAGCGGCACCGTAATGGCCGACGGGACAGTCGAGGTTATGCAGAAATGACGACCAGATCCATCTCGGCGACGATTGCCGCATTGCTCATGATGCTGGCTGTGGCGGTCGGCGCGCTTGCCGCCCCCAACGCCCGTATCAAGGACATCGCTTCGATCCAGTCCGGCCGCGACAACCAGCTGATCGGCTACGGCCTCGTCGTCGGCCTGCAGGGGACCGGCGATAGCCTGCGTTCCTCGCCATTCACCGAGCAGTCGATGCGGGCGATGCTGCAGAATCTCGGCATTTCGATGCAGGGCGGGCAATCGGCAGCCAAGAATGTCGCCGCAGTCATGGTGACGGCCACGCTTCCGCCGTTCGCCAGCCCCGGCAGCCGTATCGATGCCACCGTAGGCTCGCTCGGCGATGCGACGTCGCTGCGCGGAGGAACCCTGGTGATGACGTCGCTCACCGGCGCCGACGGCCAGATTTACGCCGTCGCGCAGGGTTCGGTGATCGTGTCCGGCTTCAGCGCGCAGGGCCAGGCCGCGAGTGTCACTGAAGGCGTCACGACGTCCGGCCGGGTGCCGAACGGCGCGATCATCGAGCGCGAGCTGCCGTCCAAGTTCAAGGATTCGGTCAATCTCGTCCTGCAGCTGAGAAACCCCGATTTTACGACTGCGATCCGGATTTCCGAGACGGTGAACGCCTATGCGGGATCGCGCTACGGTGGACCCATTGCTGAAGCACGCGATTCCCAGGAAGTCGTCGTCCAGAAGCCCCGTCAGGCCGACCTCGCCCGGCTGATGGCGGAGATCGAGAATCTCGTCGTCGAGACAGATTCTCCGGCCAAGGTCGTCATCAACGAGCGCACCGGGACCATTGTGATCGGCGCCGAAGTCCGTGTCTCGAAGGTTGCAGTAAGCTACGGCACGCTCACCGTACAAGTCATGGAGACTCCGCAGATCGTGCAGCCACTGCCCTTCTCGCGCGGTCAGACGGCGGTACAGCCGCAGACGGATATTCTGGCCCAGAAGGATGGCGGACCGATTGCCATCGTCGACGGACCGGACCTGCGTACCCTCGTCAGCGGATTGAACAACATCGGCGTCAAGCCCGACGGCATCATAGCGATCCTTCAGGGGATCAAGTCGGCCGGCGCTCTCCAGGCGGAGCTCGTCCTGCAATGAAGACATCTGAAAGTGTTTGCGGCGCTCTCCGTCGTCGGATCACCATCTCCCGTTCGGTCCTGGTATCCCTCTGGTTGGCGGGCATGTTACCCGCCGCCAGCGCGCAGGAGACGGTTCGCGTAGACCCCTCCCAGACGACTGCGGACGAAATCCGGCAGTATTGCACGAACATTGCCGACCCTGCCCGTGATCAGCGTTACCTTCTGCAGAAACAGGAACTCGAAAAGCTGCAAGCGGATGTCGACAGCCGCATCGAAGTTCTTGAGAAGCGTAAGGCCGAATACGAGGACTGGCTGAAGCGCCGAAACGATTTCATGCAGCAGGCGGAAGTCAATCTCATCGAAATCTACAAAAACATGAAGGCGGATGCGGCGGCACCGCAGCTCGAGAACATCGATGCCATTCTTGCCGCGGCGATCATCATGAAGCTGCCTGCGCGCCAGTCGAGCCTCATTCTCAGCGAAATGAATGCGGAGAAGGCGGCCATCGTTGCGGCGGTGATGTCGAGCGCGGCCGATCCAACCACCTCGAAGGACCCCTCATGATCAAGCGCTTGTCCGCCGTTACGGCTCTGCTGTTCCTGGCCGGTTGCCAGAGCCAGACATTGAAAGAGATCGGCAACGCGCCGTCGATGAGCCCGATCGGCAGTGGCCTGCGCTATAGCCAGACCCCACAGATGGCGCTCTATCCGAAGCAGCCGCGTCAGGTCGCCAGCGGCTATTCTCTATGGAGCGATTCTCAGGCTGCGCTCTTCAAGGATTCGCGCGCGATCAACGTCGGCGATATCCTGACGGTGAACATCCAGATCAACGACAAGGCCTCGTTCAACAACGAAACGGACCGCAGCCGTACCAATTCGAGTGGCATGAAGTGGTCGACCCAGGCCGACCTGTTCGGCTGGACGCCGCCGGTCACGACCGGTGATCTTTCTTCAGGTTCCGATACCAGCACGGCCGGCAAGGGTTCTACGGAACGTTCGGAAAAGTTGACCCTTCTCGTCGCGGCGGTGGTGACCGGTATCCTCGAGAACGGAAATCTGTTGATCAGTGGATCGCAGGAGGTGCGTGTCAACCACGAAATCCGTATTCTCAACGTCGCCGGTATCGTCCGGCCGCAGGATGTTGATGCGGACAACACCATCTCCTACGACCGCATTGCTGAAGCCAGAATCTCCTATGGCGGCCGTGGCTGCCTGACCGAGGTACAGCAGCCGCCGGTCGGCCAGCAGGTCATTGACCTGTTCTCGCCGATCTGACCACGATCAACCGCTGATAGGATGCAAAGTGACATGGCTCTCGCAAGCGTCGAGCCGGAACCAGAAAAGAAACGGTCTGGCCTGATCCTGATGGTCGCGGCCGTTGCGTCGCTGTCGATCGTCGGAGCGGGAGCAGGCTGGCTTGTCGGCGGGATTCTGGTTCCTCCACCGGCGGTGCCGGAGGAGGCCGCGCCAGCTACGGCCCAAGCGGGACACGGCGCCGCGGGCAAAGAAGGTGAAATTCCGAACGTCTCGGACCGGCCGGAGATCGTTCGCATCGATCCTATCGTGACGAATCTGGCCTATCCTTCGGAAGATTGGATCCGTGTGGAGCTTGCGCTGGTGTTCAACGGCGCACCCGACGCGAATCTGGCCGAAGAAATCCACCAGGAGGTTCTTGCCTACTTGCGGACGGTTTCGCTTCAGCAGATACAGGGGCCGCGAGGGTTCCAATACCTTCGTGATGACATTTCGGAGATCGCGGACATGCGCTCTCAAGGACGGATTTCGAAGGTACTGTTCAGAAGTTTCATAGTCGAATGAAGCGTCTTTTGCTCCTCGTCGCCGCTTTCGGGCTGCTCCCGGATCTGGCCAATGCCCAGCAACTGCCGGACCTGCTCAACGTTCCGGTGGAAGGTTCCGCTGCGGCGTGGATAATCCGCACCTTCGGGCTGCTTACGGTCCTTTCGATCGCACCGGGCATTCTGGTCATGGTCACGAGCTTTCCCCGCTTCGTGATCGCCTTTTCGATCCTCCGTTCGGGCATGGGGTTGTCGACGACGCCCTCGAACATGATTCTTACGAGCATGGCCCTATTCATGACCTTTTACGTCATGTCGCCGACTTTCGAGCGGGCATGGCAGGATGGTCTCCAGCCGATGCTGCAGAATCGACTGACGGAGGCCGAGGCGGTGGCCAGGACGGCGGAGCCGTTCAGGACGTTCATGATGACCAATACCCGTCCGAAGGACCTTGCCCTCTTCGTGGAACTTGCGGCGGAAAAGGGGCAGCAAACGGTGAGTGACGGCAAGCCTGACTATCGTGTCCTCATCCCGGCTTTCATGCTGTCGGAGATTCGCCGTGGCTTCGAAATCGGCTTTCTCATTGTGCTGCCGTTCCTGGTGATCGACATGGTTGTCGCCACCATCACCATGGCGATGGGCATGATGATGCTGCCACCGACATCGATATCGCTGCCGTTCAAGATTCTCTTTTTTGTGCTGATCGACGGCTGGAATCTCCTGGTCGGCTCGCTGGTGCGTTCCTTTTCGTAGAAGTATTCCCTTCGAAGCGGATTTCCCTGTCCGGGCAGCGTTTGCCAGCGATATTCCGTAGCCTGACCGGTTCCAGTGGTTACCTTCTCTGACCGCGTCCTTGTGCGAACGTCGGGCATCCGGCGAGCCATGTGGGCGGCAATACCTGGCGGGTCTGTGGGTGCTTCTGTTGGGCGGCTCCAAAGGCTGACGCAAGGGACGGAGCGGCGGCGGACGGCTGGCTCGCACGCTCACGCCGGCTTGGACAGCGAGCCGCCCTGTTTGGTGGGACCGGATCTGCGGTGACGGCCGTTTGAGCGAGTGGCCCGGCGCGAAACGAGCCGGGCGTCCCGAAGGCTGTCCGCGAGAAACGCAGTGTTGATGTCGGGGTCGGGTGAGGGGCTGTCGAATTCCACGTAGACGATCTCTACGCCGGCCGTGTCCCGCGCGAGCATCAGGCGCGCGTAGACCGTTACGCCCTTCGGGGCGATTTCGAGGTCCAGCGTGATCGAAGGATAGCTGTCCCAGTCGAGAACATAGTCGCCACCGATGCCGAGCTTTATGGTGCCGGGATGGAAGTAGAGCTCCGCGGCGGACTCGACGAGGTCGGCAATGCTTCCGTGATATTCGAAGCGCAGCAGCGCAATCAGGTCCGCGGCGTCGATGAGCCTTAGTTCCGAGGCCAGCGGGCTGATCGCCTGAGCGACGATTTCTTCCCGTTCAGTCGAATGAGAACACATCTTCATTTTGTCTGATCCACCCGTGTGCGAGAAACCGCCACCAACCAGCGCGTCCGCTCGATCACAGCCTTGATAACTTCTTGGGAAATAACACTATCTTTCGAGACTTGCGCAAACATGGAGCACGAAGTTTCTATGTTATTGTCGCAGCCGACCAAGCCGGCTCCGACACTGGCGCGCGCTCTTCGAAGAGCCCGCCGTTGCTTGTCGCGCGGGCGTCGATATCCGACGCTACCGCTGAAGATGCGGCCGGCGCTCCGGCGCGATGACTGATGAGATAGTGCGCATAAGAAGACATGGAACTCCTGCAGGGCGCGCGCGGCACCCGGATGCCCTCGATCAAGATATCTGCGGGCGTGAGGTGTGCCCTACCGTCAGACAATCATGCCAGGCGTGCCGCTGTCGGTAAGGCGATGCGGTCTCTCTGCTCTTCAGGATCGTCTACGATTATGAACGGGCCCTCGCGCGGCGGCAGGCACGGCACGTCGATGTGATCCGGCTCGAGCCCCTGCTTTGCACGATCGACCATCATCTCGAAGGCCGTCTCGAGGTGGCGGCAGAAGCGTTCGGCGTCGAAGAGCGGACTGCGCATGCGGTTGTCCGCGATGCGCTGACGAAGCGATCGCAACTGCTCTCGGTCTTCGGCGAGTTCGATAGCCTTCTGGATGTATTGCCCCTCATCCTCTGCGATCAGCTCGGGCGTATCGATGGCATGAAGGAGGCTTTCGCTAACACGCGAAGCGAAATTGGTACCCTTAACGGTCAGAACCGGGAGACCGGCCCAAAGCTGTTCGGACGTGGTCGTGTGGCCGTTCACGGGGAAGGTGTCGAGGCCGAGGTCGGCGGCCGTGATACGGTTGAGGTGGCGCTCGAAATCGAGCTTCTGCATGAAGAAGATGCGTCTTCCGGAGATCCCGCACGAGACGAGCTTGTTGCAGATGTTGACCTGGCTTTCCTGGTTGTTTCTCAATATCCAGATGACGCTGTTCGGCACCTTCTTGAGGATCGCCGCCCACATCTCGATAACTCGGTAGGTGATCTTGCGGTTCGCGTTGAAGGAGGCGAACACGAAGGCGTCCTCCGGCAGTCCGACTTCTGCCTTGGTTATGGGCTTGGCCAGAGGGCGGTTGACCGGATCGTTCGGCTGATAGGTTTCCGGCAGCCGGCAGAACTTTTCGTAGTAGTGCGGTTTCGAACTGTCTCGCAGCACGTATTTGTCGCCGATGACGTAATCCAGGTCGACATTGACCGTCGAACCGGGGAAGCCGAGCCAGGCCACATGGATGGGCGCTGCCCCCATGTTGAAGATCGCGGTGCGGTTGCCGACGGTGTGCCCCTTCAGATCCACGAGGATGTCGATGTTACGCCTGCGGATCTCCCGCAGGGACTCCATGTCATCCATGTCCCGAATGGTGACGATGTCGCCCCACAGGCTGCGATCGGCTTCGTTGGTCGCGAGCATTTCGGGATCGGAATGGCAGAACAGCGTCACCTCGAAGCGGTCGCGGTCATGCAGTTCGAAGACGCGTCGGATCAGCTTCATCGTCGCGTGTTTGTCGAAAAGGTCGGACGAGACGTAGCCGATGCGGATCTTGTCGGACCAGACATGCGGCTGTCTGCGCCTGTATGCCGTCATTTCCGGCGTAAAATGGGGAGTGCTGCTGCGCGCCATCTGGTTCAGGTGCTCGTCACCGGTCCAGTGGAGGTTGAAGAACGTACCGTCGCGCTCGACGAACGAGGTATCGCCGGCAGCGATGGCCGCCTCGATGATTGGCTCGTGGCGTTCGATCGAGTCGTATTTGCTGTGTTCGCGACAGAAGGTCAGGTACATGAGCCGAATGCTCTGGTTTCGCGGCAAACGGCTGAGGAGTATGCGTGCCGTCTCGATATCTGAGGGATCGAAGAGATCCCACGTATTGAGTGCGATCCGCGCCCCAAGCTGCATATGCTCGAGCACGTCACTCTTCATCAGGATGTCCTTGAAGACGCGGGCGAGTCTTGCCTGCTGGCGCTCCAAGAGGATCGAGCCGGTGATGTAGGCGAGGCTCGGCTGCTTCCGGATCTTGCCGAGGATGCGGTTGGAAAGAGCGAGCGCCCGGTCCTTGTCGCCGCACTCGAAGTAGAGCTTTATGCTCTCGATCAGATTGTCGTCCGCGTGCAGGCCACCCTGTTCAGCGGCCAACTGGTAGGAGTTCGCGGCCTCTCTTTTGTGGCCCAATTGCAGCAGGGTCTTGGCGAGCAAACTGTAGGTTCTCGCATCTCTCTGGATGTCGAGAAGGCGATTGAGCGTCGACAGAGAGGCTGTGAAATGCCCGGTCCGGTATAGCTGGGACGCTGTTGCATAGGTGACTTCGTTCAACGTTCGCTCCGTCGTGATACCTGCCGTCGATCTCGCGCGGCCTTTGTCCATGGACGAACGCCATGGCTGCAATGGAACTGCTCCGTCGCTAAGCTATTTCTCGAAGCTTGCTTGAAACGGGTGTCGCCATCCGCGTTTCCGGGACCTTTTCGAGACGTCGTCACCGTTGCCGACCGCCAAGTTTTCACTCTGTTAACCAAGGCTCCTGGCCGTGGTTGGGGATATCGTTGGAGTTAAGAACTTGGCAAGAGTTGGCTGCGAGTGTCCATCTCGTGGCGGGTTTGGTGTCCTGAGTAATGGAACCGAGTGGCATGATGCCGGACCGCCACTGCCGGTAATAGTAACCCGGCATGTCCTCCTTGTTTGTATCCAGTCTATAGGGGACACCTGATGTCTAGCATCAACTTCAATTCGAATTCTTCTGCCGCTCTGCAAACGCTGCGCGACATCAACAACAATCTGTCGAAGTCGCAGAACCGCGTATCGACCGGTTACAAGGTTGATTCGGCTTCCGACGGCGCCGCCTACTGGTCCATCGCAACCACCATGCGTTCCGACAACAAGGCCCTTTCGGCCGCTTCGGACGCGCTCGGCATTGGTGCGGCCAAGGTCGATACGGCCTATGCGGCGATGGAAAGCGCCATCGACGTCGTCAACGAAATCAAGGCCAAGCTGACGACCGCCACCGAAAGCTCGACCGACAAGGAACAGGTACAGCTTGAAATCGCCAAGCTCCAGGAACAGCTCTCCGCGATCGGCCAGGCCGCTTCGTTCTCGGGCGAAAACTGGATGGTTGCGACCTCCGGCGCGTCCAACACCACTGTTGTCGATGGCTTCATCCGCAACAGCGACGGCACGGTCAAGGTAACGACGGCAGAATACGCCGTCGCCTCCTACGCGATGTTCTCGTCGGTTTCCGGCGGCGTCGGCACCGGTGGCATCCTCGGCTCGGTCATGGACATCGCGCTCACCAGCGTATCCACGTCCGGTGACGTTGCTACCTATCTTTCGCAGGTCGAGACCGCGCTGTCGGAAATGACCAAGGGCGCGGCCGCACTCGGTGCTCTGACCACCCGCATCGAAATGCAGGATAGCTTCGCCTCGAAGCTCTCGAATGCCATCGAGGCTGGCGTCAGCCGTCTGGTCGATGCCAACATGGAAGAGGAATCGGCCCGGCTCTCCGCGCTGCAGACCCAGCAGCAGCTGGCAATCCAGTCGCTCTCGATCGCGAACTCCAGCTCGCAGAACATCCTCTCGCTCTTCCGTTAAGAGTTATAGAGCACCAATGGGGAGGCCGCGCGCAAGCGCGGCCTTCTGCGTTTGGAACTGATCGGCGCCGATCTCACGGCGTCCCGAACTCGGGCGTTGTCCCTCTTCGCGCTGCTTGCACCTGCGTTCTGCGCCTTCGGATCGTCTGCCTAAGATTCCGGCGGCTCCATGATGCTGAGCGGCGGCGATTTTTTGTCGTCTTATTTGGAAGTCGTTAACCTTAACTGTGTCTAATCAGGTCATCGAATGACGCGCCGAAACTAACATCAAAGTTCGGCAGGCATGAGGCTGAGCGTCTTTCCCGGACAGAACCGGAATGTCCCTTCCAATTCCTTGCCAAAGGGGCGATCTCATATGACCAGTATTTTGACCAATGCTTCCGCGATGTCTGCACTCCAGACGCTGCGCTCTATCAATTCCAACCTTGCCAGCACGCAGGATCGTGTTTCCTCGGGCTACAAGGTCGGACAAGCCTCTGACAACGTCGCCTATTGGTCGATCTCCACGACGATGAACTCCGACAACAAGGCGCTGAATGCGGCCTCGGACGCTCTCGGCATCGGTGCCGCCAAGGTCGACACCGCCTATGCAGCGATGGAAAGCGCTATCGACGTCGTCAACGAAATCAAGGCCAAGCTGGTAACCGCCACCGAAACTTCGGCTGATAAGGAACAGATCCAGCTCGAAATCGACAAGCTCCAGGAACAGCTCTCCGCGATCGGCCAGGCCGCTTCGTTCTCGGGCGAAAACTGGATGGTTGCGACCTCCGGCGCGTCCAACACCACTGTTGTCGATGGCTTCATCCGCAACAGCGACGGCACGGTCAAGGTCACGACGGCAGAATACGCCGTTGCCTCCTATGCGATCTTCTCGTCGGTTTCTGGCGGCGTCGGTACTGGCGGCATCCTCGGTTCGGTCATGGACATCGCGCTCACCAGCGTATCTACGGTTGGTCAGATCGACACCTTCCTGTCGCAGGTCGAGACGGCGCTGTCTGAAATGACGATTGCAGGCGCCGCACTTGGTGCTCTCACCACCCGCATCGAACTGCAGGACAACTTCGCCTCGAAGTTGTCGGACGCGATTGAATCGGGCGTCAGCCGCCTGGTCGATGCCGACATGGAAGAGGAATCGGCCAAGCTGTCAGCTCTGCAAACGCAGCAGCAGCTGGCGATCCAGTCGCTCTCGATCGCGAACTCCAGCTCGCAGAACATCCTCTCGCTCTTCCGCTAAGAGTTTTAGAGCACCAATGGGGAGGCCGCGCGCAAGCGCGGCATTCTTGCTTTTTGAAAGAGTTTAAATAACTGATATTGTTTGTATTTCTTATTTCACTCCGGATCGCCCGTTAGGGACTTGGTCATTATTATTAATTTTCCCACACCTGCATTTACCAATTGTTAATCATGATGCTATTTTCTGACGCTATCGAAACAGCGAGCCGGTCAAAGTGATTTGCAGGACCGGCAGGCATGAAGCTGACCGCCGTTACCGGACAGAACCGGAATGTCCCTTCCAATTCGTTTGCCAAAGGGGCGATTTCACATGACCAGTATTTTGACCAATACCTCCGCGATGTCTGCACTCCAGACGCTGCGCGCGATCAACGTTAGCCTTGCCGACACGCAGGATCGCGTTTCCTCGGGCTACAAGGTCGCCGAAGCATCGGACAACGTCGCTTATTGGTCGATCTCCACGACGATGAACTCTGACAACAAGGCGCTGAATGCAGCCTCGGACGCCCTCGGCGTCGGTGCCGCCAAGGTTGATACCGCCTATGCAGCGATGGAAAGCGCCATCGACGTCGTCAACGAAATCAAGGCCAAGCTGGTAACCGCGACCGAAGCGTCGACGAACAAGGACCAGATCCAGCTCGAGATCGACAAGCTTCAGGAACAACTCTCCGCAATCGCCCAGGCTGCATCCTTCTCGGGTGAAAACTGGATGGTCGCGACCGCCGGTGCGTCCAACACGGTCGTCGTCGATGGCTTCATCCGCAACAGCGACGGCACGGTCAAGGTCACGACGGCAGAATACGCCGTTGCCTCCTATGCGATCTTCTCGTCGATCGCGAGCGGCGTCGGCTCCGGCGGCATCCTCGGCACGGTTATGGCCATTTCGCTCTCCAGCACCACGACAGTCGGTCAGATCGACACCTACCTTTCTCAGGTCGAAAGCGCCTTGTCGGAAATGACGATCGCAGGGGCCGCGCTGGGTGCGATGATCACCCGTATCGAGTTGCAGGATCAGTTCGCCTCGAAGCTCTCGGACGCGATTGAATCGGGCGTCAGCCGTCTGGTCGATGCCGACATGGAAGAGGAATCGGCCAAGCTGTCGGCTCTGCAAACTCAGCAGCAGCTGGCGATCCAGTCGCTCTCGATCGCGAACTCCAGCTCGCAGAACATCCTCTCGCTCTTCCGTCAGTAAGACTGGCCGGCGACGTCAAATTGAAAGGGAGAAGCCGCATCCGTCGGATGCGGCTTCTCCGCCTTTTGAGCCACGGAATGCCCGGATCTGAGCGTTGCGCCAGTCGCGATGTGTCCAGGTCGCGGAGCCGGAGGAGTCCGGCCTTGCAGCGGTGGCAATCTTTGGTTAACTATAAATATCCTTAGACTCACGTCTCAGTGCGACGCGCTCGCTGTAAAAGCTAGGGGCATGAAGCCGCCGCGTCGCTGCCGGCCAAGTGAACGGTATGTCTCCTGTCCTCCAGACCGGCGGTATTTGCGATGTCCACGACCATCATGAAAAGCTATATGCAGAGTGCGCTGCAGACGCTTCTCTTCGCCAGCGACAATCTTGAAAAGACGCAGCAAAGAAGTACGTCGAACCTCAAGATCAGCTCCGCAGCGGACAATGCCGGCTATTGGGCGGTCGCCACGGGAATGCGCTCGGACGGGAGCATTCTCGAGAGCGTCGGTGATGCTCTCAATCTCGGGGCGTCGAAGGTGGACACCACCTATGAGGCCGTCACCTCGGCAATCGACATCCTAAACCAGATCTCGGGGCTGCTTGAGACTGCGTACGAGGAGGGCACCGACAGGGAGACTCTGAACACGTCGCTGTCGGCGCTGAAAGGCAACCTCAAATCCGTCACAGCGGCGGCAGGATTCTCGGGCGACAATTGGCTCTACAATACCAACGCCATACTGACCACCACGCATGCCGTGCCGACCTCGTTCCAGCGCACGGTGAGTGGCGCGGTTTCGCTGAACTACATCAGCGTCGACAGCAGCGCCACGACACTGGTCGACACGCAAGATGCCAGCCGCGGGCTCTTCACGGGAGCAATCGACGCCAATACGGTCAATTCAGACGGAACGGCGACCGCCCGCAACTACTACCTGCTGGATGTCGGCTCGGCGATCCCCGTAACGGGAACCGAAATTGCGATTTCCGAAACGATGACGATCGCCGCGCTCGACGACATGGTCGCGATTGTCGGCTCGATGACCGACCAGCTGAACCGGCTGGCAAGTTCTCTGGGCAACGTATCCGAGCGGATCGAGCAGCAGTCCAGTTACGTCGCGTCGTTGCACGACAGCCTGGATAAGAGCATTGGTCGCCTCGTCGACGCGGACATGGAAGAAGAGTCGATCAAGCTTTCCGCCTATGAAGTGCAGCAGAAGGTGGCATCGGAAATCTTGTCTCTGCTGAACGACCACAGCAAGAGCATCGCTATCCTCTTCGGCTAGTCGATCGACCGAGCTATACCGTCAGCCTGCTGCGTCGCTTGCGGCCAGCCCTCGATCTCGGCCGATCCCTTCGGCGCGCCGTTTGCCACCCGCAGTCCGGGTCCTCGCGTCACTGCTTCATCTTCGCACAAGTTTGGTGGCCTACCTACTCTTGAACTTGGATTGCCCGTTCTCTGCCGGCGGGCTCAAGATCAGTATCGTTGATGAGGAACGCCGTGGCTGAACACGCGGGATTGCACGGATCACAGGGGAGCTTCGGTCGGCTTGGTCGAGACGGCACATCTCGGGAGGTTCGCGCATGAGTATTCCGCTTGCGCGCTATCTCAAGGATTTCGGCCCGGCCGTGGCCTCCGCTCCGAGCAGTCTCCTGTCCGACATGGACGGTGATGCACCGGCGTTTCTCCCTCCTCCGATCGAAGAGCAGGTCGACATCGAATTGGAGAGACGCGAGGCATATGCTGCAGGGTACGAGGCAGCCGAGCGCGCGCTGACTGAAAGACATCAGGCGGTCGTCGAGGAAATGGGGACTGCCCATCGCGACGAGTTGACGGCGTTGGTTGAGGAACATGAAACGGCCGCGGCCGAGCGTCTCGGGCGGGGTTTGGAAGCGCTGACATCGGCGCTGGCGGCCTCAGTTGACGCGGTGCTTCTGCAGCTTCTGCGGCCTGTTATCGAAGAGAAACTCGCAGAGAAGACGGCGGCCGCCTTCGCGGCGCGCGTCGTGGACGAGTTTGCCCAGGAAGGCGGGGCCAAGTTGCAGGTCAGGGGGCCTCGTCTGTTCCTGGACCACGCCATGAACCGTCTTATGAACCTGCACGTCGCTGCCGACTACCAGGAGGCGTCGAAGATCGAGCTGTCGTTCCTGGTGAATGACTCCGTTCTGCTGGCTCGCCTCGGCGGCTTTTTCGATGCGATGAAGGGAGCCCTGGATGAGTGAGGGCGAGAACCATCACCGCGGCAAGAATGAGATTGTTATTATCAAGCGCCATAACGGCGATCATGACGGTGCCCACGGCGGAGCCTGGAAAATCGCCTATGCCGACTTCATGACGGCGATGATGGCGTTCTTCCTTGTCATGTGGTTGGTCAACGCGGCGAACGAGGAAACCAAGGCCTCGATCTCCAGCTACTTCAATCCGATCAAATTGACCGATGAGAAGCCCAGCCACAAGGGTTTGAAGAAGCCGGCCAAGGAGGCGGAAGGGGAACAGGCCAACCTGAAGTCGGACACCAAGGCGGAAAAGCCGGAGGATGCCTCGGCCGCCGCATTGGGAGAGGAGGCGACGGCGCAGGCCGGGCAGAATACCAGTTAT
Organism: Rhizobium sp.; assembly: GCA_035299345.1. Lineage (GTDB taxonomy): Bacteria > Pseudomonadota > Alphaproteobacteria > Rhizobiales > Rhizobiaceae > Allorhizobium. Next base: position 1,469 of record DATGWU010000712.1, on the reverse strand, counting down.
TCGGAAGCCGACTTCTTCGAAAACCCCTACGCAGTTCTGGCCGAGATCGCACAGGAAGTCGGTCAGCAAGCGAATGTCAGTGCCAAGGGTGAGGGAGGTGCGAGCGAATCCGGCCCATCCACCGGTGCATCAGGCGGAGAAGCGTATCGCGATCCGTTCGATCCTGACTTTTGGAGCAAGCAGCTGGAGGCGGGCCAGCAGCAAAACACGCGCCCTCCGCTCCAGGACAGCAGCCTGCCGGAATCCCCGAAGGAGGAGATCGCATCTGCGAACGTCGCGGAAGCTGCTAGACAGTCGGCGGAGGCTACCGCCACGTCCGACGCGGATGGGGTGGCGAAGAGCGACGGAAACGAAGTATCGTCACCGCAGAAGAAGAAGGACGCGGACACCTTGCGTCAGGAGATCGCGCGCGAACTCGCTGGCGTTCCCGGCAAGCTGGCGGAGAGCGTGGTGGTGACCCCCTCGGAGGGCGGCACGCTTCTGACGATCTCTGAGCAGTCGTCCGCGCCGATGTTCGGCATCGGATCGGCCGTGCCTCAGAAGGAACTCGTGCTGGCGATGGCGAAGATCGGCTCCATCCTGAAAGAGCGATCTGGCTCAATCGTCATCCGCGGACATACCGATGCGCGGCCCTATCGTGGCGGCGGCGGAGACAACTGGAGTCTCTCGGTCGATCGCGCCCACGCCGCCTATTACATGCTCGTAAGGGGCGGCCTCCAGGAGGACCGCGTGACGCAGCTTTCAGGTTTCGCGGATCGCCGGCTGCAGGTTCCCGAAGATCCCCTGAACGCGGCGAACAGACGCATCGAGATATTGATCAGCGGTGGCTAGGGTGGCGATAACACCGGCACGAAAAGGCAATTTTCTTCGTTGGGCGCTGTCGGCGGCGTTGATCGTCGCCAGCCCCGGCAGCGCTTGGGCGGACGATAACCTGTCGCCTTACAAGATGCTGCGATCGCTCCAGTATCTGCAGGATTCCGTTGTGCTCGGCGACCATTCGGTCGGCGACATGCAGCGCTTCATGATCGATACGATCGACAATCGGCTACGGACCGCGAATTCCGAGGTCTTCGAGGAGCCGCGCAATGCAGACGCCGCCATCGTTTACGCAATGAGTGGCGGCAATCCCAAGACCCTCGACTATCTCGTGGCTCGTGACATCCAGGGGCATTTCGACTCCCGTGTCGTCACGGTGCTGCAGAAGTATTTCAATGGCAAGGGCGCGCAGGTTGGCAAGTCCGTTGCGGAACTTGCCAAGGAGTATCGCAACACCTCGCTTGGGCCGTATCTTTTTCTCGTCGCCGGGAATATCGCCGCTTCGGCCGATCCCGCAGCGGCCATGGGCTTTTTCGACGAGGCGCGCCTCGGCGCACCAGGCACGATCGTGGAAGAAGCTGCCCTGCGCCGCTCCGTGGTGGCGAGCCTCGGTGCCGATGCGGTGGAGAAGGCGCTCTCTTATTCCAGGCGCT
>DATGWU010000711.1:0-9224 GCA_035299345.1 Rhizobium sp. | reverse complement strand
GCGCTTGATTTGTGCGATCAGCCGCTCGGCGATGCGGATGCCGGCAGCCCTCAGCGACGAACGAGTGGTCGTCAGCGGCACCGTGAAATTCTCTGGCTTCAGAAGCGGCAGGACGTCGTCGTGGGCGACGAGCGAGATATCGTGCCCGAGCCGGAGCCCGGCGAGATTGATCGCCCGGACCGCACCGAGAGCCAGCACGGTACTGGCACAGAGCACGGCCGTCGGCGGATCTTCTTCCCGCAGCAACGCCGACATCTGCCGGAAGCCCTGTTCGTCGGTCATCGCCGTGTGATGGGTGAGGGCGGGATCGAGCGACAGGCCGCGCGCCTTCAACGCCGCCTTCGTCCCCACTTTGCGACGAATGGCGAAATCCAGATCCCGCGGTCCGTTGAGAAGTGCGATCCGACGGTGCCCGAGATCGAGCAGCAGGTCGGTCGCGTCCCGGAAAGCGCCCTCGTTGTCGACGTCGAGATAGGGATAATCCTCTTCGATCCCGTGCGAACGGCCGTGGATCAGGAAGGGCACGCGCAGCGACTTCGCCATGGCGATGCGGGGGTCCTTCTCGCGCATGTAGGCGAGGTAGTAGCCGTCGACGCTGCCGCTCGCCACCAGCCAGCGGATCGCTTGTTCTTCTTCCCGCGGATGGGAAGGCATGATGACGAAATGGAAATCGTGCTTCAGCGCCTCCTCGCCGATGCCGGAGAGGAATTCGCCGAAATGCACGTCGGAGGCGTGGCCGGCAGCGGCCGGCATCACGAGGCCGATCGAGCCTGCCCTGCCGGTCGCAAGCCGCTGCGCCGCGCGGTTCGGCCGGTAGCCTGTTTCCGCCGCGGCCTTGAGCACGCGCTTTCGCGTCTCCTCGTTGACCTCGGGATAGCCGTTGATCGCCCGGCTGATCGTCGTCTGTGACAAGCCGAGAAGTTCCGACAATTGCTTGAGGTTCACGGTCCTCCACTCCTCCTGGGCGCCGGCTCCGTTGGGGGCGCCCGGCCTATTTAGCAGCAGGCCGGGGGCTGACAACAAGAAAATAAAAAGGCAATCTTACGTTGTTTGAGTAATCGCAAAAGCACGCGGCGTCGATCACGGGCGTGACGAAAAGAGCTTGACTCTTTTTCCTGCAAAGTGAAATGAGGAGAAGCCAAAGCGCTTTGAATGACCCGCTTATTGATAATTTGGCCCGTCGGTTCGACCGGTGGAATGTGTGATGGGAGGTAAAATCACATGAAAAAAGCCTTTATGCTGGGCGTTGCTGCACTCGCCCTCACTGCCGCGTCCGCGGCCGCCGCGGACCTGAAGTTCAAGCTGGGCGAAGACAGCAAATTCAACTGGGCGAGCCTCGAGGAGTTCAAGAAGGGCCACGAGCTGAAGGGGGAGACGCTCACCGTCTTCGGACCCTGGCGTGGTGAGGACCAGACCCTCTTCGAGAGCATTCTCGCCTATTTCGAGGACGCCACCGGCATCGACGTGAAATACTCCTCCTCGGAGAACTACGAGCAGCAGATCGTCATCGACACCCAGGCCGGCAGCCCGCCGAACATTGCCATCTTGCCGCAGCCGGGCCTGATCGCCGACCTTTCCGCCAAGGGTTACCTTGTGCCGCTCGGCGAAGAGAACAAGCAGTGGCTTCTCGACAACTATGCCGCCGGCCAGTCCTGGGTCGATCTTTCGACCTACAAGGGCAAGGACGGCAAGGCCGCCATCTACGCCTTTCCCTACAAAATCGACGTAAAGTCGCTGGTCTGGTACGTCCCGGAGAATTTCGAGGATGCCGGCTATGAAGTGCCGAAGACCATGGAAGAGCTGAAGGCGCTGACCGAGAAGATCGTCGCTGACGGCGGCACACCGTGGTGCATCGGGCTCGGTTCCGGCGGCGCGACCGGCTGGCCGGCGACGGACTGGGTCGAGGACCTGATGCTGCGCACCCAGCCCGCCGACGTCTACGACAAGTGGGTGTCCAACGAGATCAAGTTCACCGACCCGGCCGTCATCGGCGCAATCGAGGAGTTCGGCTGGTTCGCGAGGAACGACAAGTTCGTCGACGGTGGTGCTGCCGCCGTTGCCTCCACCGATTTCCGCGACAGCCCGAAGGGTCTCTTCACCTCGCCGCCGAAGTGCTACCTGCATCACCAGGCGTCCTTCGTTCCGTCCTTCTTCCCGGAAGGCACCGTGGTCGGTCAGGATGCGGACTTCTTCTACATGCCGCCCTATGAGAGCAAGAAGGAGCTCGGCAATCCGGTTCTCGGTGCAGGCACGCTCGCCATGATCGCCAAGGACAGCCCGGCCGCCCGCGCCTTCATCGACTTCCTGAAGACGCCGGTCGCCCACGAGCTCTGGATGGCGCAATCGAGCTTCCTCACGCCGTACAAGTCCGCCAACAAGGCCGCCTATGCGAATGCGCCGATGAGCAAGCAGGGGGACATCCTCCTCAACGCCACGACCTTCCGCTTCGACGGCTCCGACCTGATGCCCGGCAAGATCGGCGCCGGCGCGTTCTGGACCGGCATGGTCGACTATTCCGGTGGCAAGTCCGCACAGGATGTCGCCGAAGGCATCCAGAAGGCCTGGGACGGCCTGAAGTAAGGTTCGCCGAACCGATCGCGACGCCGGCCGCCAGCGGACGGCGTCGCGTAAACAGTCGACGTCTCGCCGGGAGGGGACTTCTTGGAACAGCTGCTCTACGCCTCTGTGACGATCGCCATCGGGGTGGCGGCCGCATTGGGCTATTTCTACGGGTCGAACCTGCTGCTCGACCTCATCTTCCCCGCGAATATCCCCGATACCGCGCGTGCCTCGCGCAACCTGCGCCGTGCCGGCATGGTTCGGCCCTGGCTTTTCCTCGGACCGGCGCTTGTCTCGCTGACCGTCTACCTCGTCTATCCGGTGTTCTCCTCGGTGGTGTATTCCCTTCACGACCGGGCCGGCGAGAATTTCGTCGGGCTCGCCAACTACCGCTGGATGCTGAACGATGCCGAGTTCCGCCAGTCGATCTTCAACAATGTCCTCTGGCTCCTCGTCGTGCCCGCGGCGTCGACGCTGTTTGGCCTGATCATCGCGGCGCTGACCGACCGCATCTGGTGGGGCAATATCGCCAAGTCGCTGATCTTCATGCCGATGGCGATCTCCTTCGTCGGCGCGTCGGTCATCTGGAAGTTCGTATACGACTACCGTGATATCGGCGCCGAGCAGATCGGCATCCTGAACGCAATCGTCGTGACACTGGGCGGCGACCCGCAGATATGGATCACGCTGCCCTTCTGGAACAATTTCTTCCTGATGGTCATCCTCGTCTGGATCCAGACGGGCTTCGCCATGGTGCTCCTCTCCGCCGCACTGCGCGGCATTCCCGAGGAGACGATCGAGGCCGCCGTCATCGACGGCGCCAATCCGTGGCAGATATTCATCCGGATCAAGGTGCCGCAGATCTGGGGCACGATCGCCGTCGTTTGGACGACGATCACGATCCTCGTTCTCAAGGTTTTCGATATCGTGCTGGCGATGACCAACGGCCAGTGGCAGACGCAGGTGCTTGCGAACCTGATGTTCGACTGGATGTTCCGTGGCGGTGGCGACTTCGGCCGCGGCGCCTCGATCGCCGTCGTCATCATGGTCATGGTCGTGCCGATCATGATCTGGAATATCCGCAATGCCCGGCGTGAGATGGAGGGTCGTTGACATGCATGCAGGCAGCATCCGATCCCCGCTCACCTGGTTCGTCCACCTCTCGGTTCTCTTCCTCGTGGTGCTCTGGACCTTGCCGACCGCCGGCCTCTTCATCTCCTCCGTGCGCGACAAGGATCAGATCGTCGCGTCCGGCTGGTGGACAGCGCTTTCGACGTCGACGCAGAACGCCATCTACCGCGCTCCCGCCCCCGACAAGCAGGTCGAGGAAAACGGCGAGTTCGTCATTTCCGGCAATGTCTTCGAAGGCGGCAAGGGCAATGTCACGGCCTTCGGTGCGTCGAGCCAGCAGCCGGCTGCCTACGAAGTCGGCGCTACGGCCGAGCTGAAGGACGGGCAGAAGCTGACGGTGCTGGAGAACGGTGATTTCCGTATCACCTCGCCGACCGCCATGGAGGGAACGCGCGGCCAGCGCATCTTCTACACCGCCGCGGTGCCGCCGCGCTTCACGCTCGACAATTACCGGACGGTTCTCTCTGCGGAAGGCATCGGCGCCTCCTTCCTCAACTCGCTGACGGTCGCCATCCCCTCGACCATCATTCCGATCCTGGTCGCCGCCTTTGCCGCCTACGCGCTCGCCTGGATGCAGTTTCCAGGGAGATCGCTGATCCTCGCCGTGATCGTCGGGCTTCTGGTCGTACCGTTGCAGATGTCGCTCATTCCCCTTCTCAAGATGTACAACGAGGTGGGGGCCTTCTTCGGTATTTCCTCGAAGGGCTACTTCGGCATCTGGCTCGCCCATATGGGCTTCGGTCTTCCGCTCGCGATCTATCTGCTTCGCAACTACATCGCCGGCCTGCCGCGCGAGATCATGGAGTCGGCCCGCGTCGACGGCGCATCCGATTTCACGATCTTCACGAAGATCGTCCTGCCGCTCTCCTATCCGGCGCTCGCCTCCTTCGCGATCTTCCAGTTCCTCTGGACCTGGAACGACCTTCTCGTGGCGATGGTCTTTCTCGGCACCGGCAATGACGAACTGGTGCTGACGGGGCGCCTGGTCAACCTGCTCGGCTCGCGCGGCGGCAAGTGGGAGATCCTCACGGCCTCCGCCTTCATCACCATCATCGTGCCGCTTCTCGTCTTCTTCAGCCTGCAGCGCTACCTCGTCCGCGGCTTGCTTGCGGGTTCGGTCAAGGGCGGCTGAGCGGCGGCGGACGAAATGTACAATCCTGAAGGAAGAGAAATGACAGCAATGACAGAGGCGACGCTTTCGCCGGACAAGGACTGGTGGCGCGGCGCGGTGATCTACCAGATCTATCCGCGTTCCTACCAGGACTCGAACGGCGACGGGGTTGGTGATCTCAAAGGGATCACCGCGCGCCTGCCGCACATCGCGGCCCTCGGTGCCGATGCCATCTGGATCTCGCCCTTCTTCACCTCGCCGATGAAGGATTTCGGCTACGACGTCTCGAACTACACCGACGTCGATCCGATGTTCGGATCACTGGCCGATTTCGACGCGATGATTGCCGAGGCCCATCGCCTCGGGATCAGGGTGATGATCGACCTCGTCATCTCGCACACGTCCGATCAGCATCCCTGGTTCGTCGAAAGCCGTTCGAGCCGCATCAATGCGAAATCCGACTGGTATGTCTGGTCGGATCCGAAGCCGGACGGCACGCCGCCGAACAATTGGCTTTCGATCTTCGGAGGGTCCGCGTGGCAGTGGGACCCGACGCGCATGCAGTATTACATGCACAACTTCCTGACCTCGCAGCCGGACCTCAACATGCACAACCCGCAGGTCCAGGACGCGGTGCTCGATGCCACCCGTTTCTGGTTGCAGCGGGGTGTGGACGGCTTCCGGCTCGACACGATCAATTTCTACTTTCACGACAAGCTGCTGCGCGACAACCCGCCGCTCGCCCCGGAACGGCGCAATGCCTCCACGGCGCCGGCGGTCAATCCCTACAATTTCCAGGACCATATTCACGACAAGAACCAGCCGGAGAACCTCGAATTCCTCAAGCGTTTCCGTGGGCTGCTCGAGGAGTACCCCGCGATCGCCGCCGTCGGCGAGGTGGGTGACAGCCAGTACGGGCTGGAGATCGTCGGCCAGTACACGTCCGGCAATGACAAGATGCAGATGTGCTACGCCTTCGAGTTCCTGGCGCCCGAGCCGCTAACGCCGAAGGTGATCGCCGAGACCCAGAGAGCATTCGCGCTCGCCGCGCCGGAAGGCTGGGCCTGCTGGGCCTTCTCCAATCACGACGTGGTCCGCCATGTGAGCCGCTGGGGTGCCGGCGTCGCCGACCGTAGCGCATTCGCCAAGCTGATGGCGGCGATCCTGATGACCCAGCGCGGTTCCGTCTGCATCTATCAGGGCGAGGAACTGGGGCTCACCGAAGCAGACATCGCCTTCGAGGACCTGCAGGATCCTTACGGCATCGAGTTCTGGCCGGAGTTCAAGGGCCGAGACGGTTGCCGCACGCCGATGGTCTGGGACAATCTCGCGGCTCAGGCGGGCTTCTCGACCGCCGCGAAGCCCTGGTTGCCGATCCCGGTCGAGCATATCCTGAACGCCGTGAGCGTACAGGAGGGCAGGGAGGATTCGGTGCTCGAGCAGTACCGCCGCTTCCTCGCTTTCCGGCGTGGCCATCCGGCGCTCGCCAAAGGCGCGATCGCGTTCCATACCGTCGAGGCGACGACGCTCGTCTACAGCCGCATTCTCGGCGACGAAACCATTCTCTGCGCGTTCAACATGAGTTCGGAACCGGCAATGCTGGCCACGCCGGCCGGCCGCTGGACGGCGCTCGAAGGGCACGGCTTTGCGGCCGAAGTCGTTGGTGACAAGATCAAGCTTCCGGCCTGGGGCGCGTTCTTCGCGCGTCATGGCTGACAAAGAGAGGGGAGAACATGGCAGGTCTCGTTCTGAAGGATATCCGCAAGAATTACGGGCAGGTCAAAGTCCTGCACGGCATCGACCTGGAGATCGAGCAGGGCGAGTTCATCGTCTTCGTCGGGCCATCGGGTTGCGGCAAGTCGACCCTCTTGCGCATGATCGCCGGGCTGGAGGACGTGACCTCCGGCGAACTCCTGATCGACAGTCAGATCGTCAATGACGTCCCGCCGTCGAAGCGCGGGATTGCCATGGTCTTCCAGTCCTATGCGCTCTATCCGCACATGACGGTCTACGACAACATGGCGTTCGGCATGCGGATCGCCGGCCTCCCTCGCGACGAGATCGACAAGCGCGTGCGCTCTGCCGCCGACATCCTGCAGCTCGGCCCGTATCTCGACCGGCTGCCGAAGGCACTCTCCGGTGGCCAGCGCCAGCGCGTCGCGATCGGCCGGGCGATCTGCCGCGACCCCAAGGTCTTCCTCTTCGACGAGCCGCTGTCGAACCTCGACGCGGCACTGCGCGTGGCGACCCGCATCGAGATCGCCAAGCTCAATGAGAGCATGCCGGATACCACGATGATCTACGTCACCCACGACCAGGTCGAAGCGATGACGCTTGCCGACCGCATCGTCGTGCTGTCGGCCGGCCGTATCGAGCAGGTCGGCGCGCCGCTCGAGCTCTACGAGCACCCCGCTAACCTCTTCGTCGCGCGGTTCATCGGCTCGCCGGCCATGAACATCATGCCTGCAACGATCGTGGAAACCGGCAAGACGACGACGATCGCGCTGAAGGACGGCAGCACGGTTTCGGTCGATATCGAGACACCGGCCTCCGACATGGGAAAGAAGGCGAGCTTCGGCGTCAGGCCCGAGGATCTCAGCATCGCCAATGGCGGTAACCAGCTCTTCGAGGGCACCGTGAGCCTCGTCGAGGCGCTCGGCGAAGTGACGCTGCTCTATGTCGACGGTCCTGTCGAGGACGAACCGGTCACAGTCAAGCTGCCGGGTGTGGCCGACGTCAAGAAGGGCGAAACCTTGCGGTTTGCCGCGGACCGGGCGAAACTGCATCTCTTCGACGAGAGCGGGCACAGCTATTACAAGGGTTGACCACCGGCCGTTAACCACTCGTTTGCCATGATGCAGAACCCGGCCGGAAGGCAGGTTTGAGCCTTCATTATGTCACGGTCTGTTAAATCTCGAAGGGCTATTTTGCTTCAGACGAGGTGAAAAGGGGACCGAGATGGCGAGCTTTTCGGGTGGCACGAACTACCTGCAGCGGGAAGAATCCTTCATGTACGACCGCGAAGGGCGGTTCCTGATGGAGGACACCCGTAACGCGGCGCGCATCGAGTATACCGAAAAGGGCGTCATGCACATGGCGGCGCGGCGCTGTGACGTCATCAGGATCTCCCGCAGCAGCGCCATCCTCGCACTGCTCACCCAGTACACGCTTCCGCAACAGTTCTACCTCGATATCCCCGATGCGCGGATATCGAAGATCGGTTGTGTCCTTATGAAGGTCTTCGTCAACAACACAATCGAGGTGCGTTTCCTTCGCCTGTTGTCGGAGAAGGAACTCGATCGCATCTTCGTCTTCTCGACCCATCCCGCCCATCGCGACAAGGTGCTCGACATACGCTCGTGGTGAGTGCCTGTCCGTTTCGACGGAAAAGACCATGAACTTGTAGAGGGCCGTGCCGGTGCACGGCCCTTTCTGTTTTTTCGGGCCTCTCCGCGCCTGTGTTGCCTTTTGCAGCCGCGGCACAGTTCTTCGCAGAGCGTAAACCTCTTGGTTACCAACTTTCTTCATAGTTTAGCTTGTTCGAAAGACGCCGCCCCCCTTTGGCCACAACCGGATCATCAATTCGGCAAAGTTGCTGGGCAGGAGCGGCGGATGAGTTTTGTGTCCGGTAGCGAGTAAAAGTATGTCGTCGTCGAGTAAGTTGCGTCGCCATCAAAACAATGCCCCTCGAAGCCGCGGTCCGTCGCGCAAGTCCCTCGTCGTCGCCGGGCTCCTGAGCGCCGGCACGGTGACGGCGCTCTGGACCACCGCAGTCATCGCGACGGTCCACACGATGGGCGGTTCCGACGACGCCGCCTACCGGCACGGCACCAGAGCGAGCCTTGCGCTCATGCTCCACGATCCCGCGCTTGCCGCCACTGCACCTTCCAAGACGTCCCGTCCGCCGGCACCGCCGGCAGTCGTCGAGGCGGCAAAGATGCGGATCGCCGCGGCCGTCGCCCGCACCGACGATACCGAATTCGCCGTCCTTCCGGATGCGATGAGCCTTGCCGCCGTCGACAAGTCGGATCGCCTGGACTGGTCGCGGGTCGGCGTGTCCCCTGATGAGCAGGCGCTTGCCGTCCTGAAGAAGGCCCTGGCGCGCGCCGAGGGCGAGCGGGTGGCGAAACTCGCCCTTGCTGCCGAGCTCGAGAAGGAGCAGGCGGTCCTCGCCAAGGCACAGATGACGGCTTCCGCGGCCGCGACCAATGACGAGCTCACCACCGGCTCGGTGCCTGCCGCGACCGGTACGGCGACGGCGCTCGCCTATGCCGCACCCACTTCGGCGCGTGAAACGGTCGACAGCGCGCTCGTCGAGGACGCCTTCGGCGAGGTGCTCGCCGGCGGCGCGGAGATGGACGAAGGGCTGCCGGAAGACGGACCTCTCCCCGTGACGCGCCCGCGGATGGCGGAACCCGCCGCG
>DATGWU010000710.1:0-3416 GCA_035299345.1 Rhizobium sp. | reverse complement strand
TAGTAGCCCCGCCGCCAGCTGATCGCCGTCTTTTCCGAAATTCGTGCCGTCTCCACCGCCACGTCGCAGGCCGAATTGCCGCCACCGATGACCAGCACACGCTGGCCTGCGAAGGGGGCCGCCCGCTTGTAGTCGTGTGAGTGGATGAAGGTGCCGGTGAAGGTGCCGGGATAGCTCGGCATGTTCGGCGTGTGGTGGTGGCCATTGCAGACGCAGACGGCGTCGAAGACCTCGGTCCGGACGTCCTCCTCGCCGGACTTCCGCCAGCTCACCGACCACCGGTCTCCGGGTGCCGGCCGGCAGGCCACCACTTCCGTTTCGAAGTGAATGCGCCCGGGCACGTCGAACGTCCGGGCATAGTCCTCGAAATACTTCGCGAGGATGCGATGCGAGGGATAGTCGGCCACGTCGGTCGGCAGCGGGAAATCCTCGTAGGACGAGGTGTATTTCGAGCTGATGATGTGGGTCGTCTCGAAGACGCTCGAATGGCCGGTCGGATCGTCGAAGCGCCAGTTGCCGCCCACACCCTGGCAGCGATCGAAACCGGTGACCTCGAAACCGAGGTCGGTGAAATTCTTGATGGCGGTGATGCCTGCGGGTCCGGCACCGATGACGGCGACGCGTTTGCTCATGGGGGTTCCTCCTCCTCCTGAAGACGGATGCAAGGATCAGGAAAAATGACGCCTGCGTCAACAATAATAATGACGCTTGCGTCATTTTTTGTTCGCACCCTTCATCTTTCGCCGGAACTGTGAGATGAGACGCCATGCAGATGTCGAAACGCGAGCAGAACAAGAAGGCGAACCGCGAAGCGATCCTGGTCGCCGCACGCGACGTGTTTTCGCAACTGGGCTTCGGCGCGGCCACCGTGCGCGACATCGTGCGTGCCAGCGGCCTGGCGATCGGTTCGTTCTACAATTATTTCAACGACAAGGACGAAGCCTTCGCCGCCCTGGTCGAAGCCATCGTCGTTCCTCTCGCCATAGATCTGAAGGCCGCCCGGGCGGCAGCCGGTACGCCGCAGGCCTTCATCGGCGAGCCCTATCGGCTGGTGGCGGATTTCGCCCGGACGGACAGTGCCAACGCCGCACTCATCGTGAAGAACCAGACCCTTTTTCGCCAGACCTTCTATCTGACCCCGATCAGAACGACCGTGCAGACCGATCTGGAGGCGGATCTCGGGCGCTGGATGGAGGAGGGGCGGCTACGGCGCCACGATCCGGTGCTGATGGCCGACGCCATGCTTGCGCTCGGGATCGACCTCGTCGTTCAGACGGCGCTGGACCCGGCCAGCGCCCCCGGCCGCGTCGCCTTTCTGGTGGACCTCTTCATGGCGCGGCTCGCACCTGCCGCCCATCCTTCGGCCTGAAGCCCGCCGAGCGCCGCACTCTGCGCCTTCATCCGCCGGCAAGCGCGAGCAGCTCGGCCTCGAAGCTCTGCGGATAACGCCGGAGCCCGCCTTCCTTCTCCAGCATGTCCGCGAGCCAGATGCCATCGGCGGCGAGCCGGACGACAGCGAGCGCCGGCGCGTCGTCCGTCGCGCGGTGCCGGGCAAGCCGGTGGTCGAGCCAGGCGGTCCAGAGCGCCCGCAGCGCAGGTTCGGAAACGATCGCAACCGAGAGCGCCGCCCAGAGACTTCTCGCGCCGAGCAGCCGGTCGGAAAAGCAGGCGCGGACATAGGCGCGGGTGAAGCGGCCCGCGGGCTGCGGGTCGCTTTCGATCGAGCGGTCGATCTCGCGGTCGAGCTGGTCGAGCAGGTCGGCGAAGACGGCGGCGAGCAGCGCCTGCTTGTTCTCGAAATGGTGGAGTAACCCGCCCTTGGTGACGCCGGCGCGTTCCGCCACCGCCTGGATGGTGATCGCGCCCGCCCCGCTCTCGGCGGCGATCTGCGCGGCGCAGTCGAGCAGCGCCCGGCGCACCTGTTCGGGTTGTTTCGGGCGGTGATAGGCGGAAAGGGCGGGCGCGTTCAATGGCTCACCGACCCGGAGAGCGTGTTCATGACGATGACGCCGGCGACGATCAGCGCGATGCCGGAAAGGGCCGCGAGATCGAGCGTCTGCCTGAAGACGAAGACGCTGATCAGCGCCGTCAGCACGATGCCGAGCCCGCCCCACATCGCATAGGCGATACCGAGTGGCATGCCCTTGAGCGCGTGGGTCAGCAGGTAGAACGAGGCGGCATAGAACATCACCATGCCCGCGGTCGGCAGCAGGCGGGTGAACTGCTCGGACCGCTGCAGGAGCGTCGTGCCGATCACCTCGAGCACGATGGCGCCACCGAGCGCACCATAGGCGGAAAAGACGGGGTTCATCGCAAAATACTCTCGCACGCGTTCATCATGGTCGCAAAGATACCGGACGGTAGGTTTCTTTGCAAGGCGCATGATGCGTGTGACGTAGGCGCTGTCTGCCGCTTCAGTTCGGCAGGTTTCGGCTGACATCCTGACGCTGGTGCAGGATGCGAATAACGTCGATCCGCTCGCCCTCGTCGCGGAAATAGATCATGTGTGATCCGACCGCCTGCTTCAGGTAGCCGGTGCGCACGTCGACCATCCGGCCGCGGCTGGCGCCGGAAGCCAGGTGAAGACAGGCGTTGCGAATGTCTTCGATATAGCGATCGGCTTGATCCAGCCCCCAGGTTGCGGCGCTATACTGCCAAATGTGTTCGAGATCGGCTGCTGCCGCAGGTGAGAGCGTAAGCGCCTTCATCTGCCCTTGAACTCGGCCCGCATGCGCGCCTTGAACGCATCGAAGTCAAAGGGACGCGGCTCGCCCGACTGTTCGCCCTCAATCAGCGCATCCTGCAGCGCCTTGACCTTGGCCTCATGCTCTTCCAGAAGCCGCAGGCCGGCGCGCACCACTTCGCTCGCGGAACCATAGCGCCCGCCTTCGACCTGTTCGGTGATGAAGCTGGTGAAGTGCTCTCCGAGCGTGACTGAGGTGTTGCGGTTCATGGGATGTCCTTCCAGGAAGCGTATACCAAAATGTAATACAGGCGAGCGAAGGTGGCAAGGTAGAGGCGGGGTCAGTCCATCGGAAACATCGCCCGGAACCGCCGTTCCCCTTCCGGCGAGAACGTGACGATGCGGCTTGCGTCCACGCGGCGTGCCTCGCCGCGGTCGAGGAAGTGGGAGAGCAGGGCCTTGCCGAGCGAACCTGCGAGATGGGTGCGGCGTTCGCTCCAGTCGAGGCAGGCGCGGCAGAGTGGCCGGCGCTTCGCCTTCAGCGCGGCGAAATCGATGCCGTGGCCGGAAAGCAGGTTCTCGCCCGCCTTCGTCAGCCGCAGGGCTTCCTCGCTCGCCTCGATCGCCCCTTGCGTGATCAGGCTGTCGAGCATCCTGACGCCATAGTCGCCGGCGAGGTGGTCGTAGCAGATCCGCGCCTTGCGGAGCGCCGGCTCCTTCGGTCCGAGGCGGT
>DATGWU010000709.1:0-2096 GCA_035299345.1 Rhizobium sp. | reverse complement strand
CACTTCCTCTCGGTCAACGACCTCGCCCGCCACAAGATGATCGATGCCGGCACCGAGACGCTGCAGGAGATGCGCGGCGCGCTCGTCGCGACCATCAAGGGGCTGGAGCCCTATATCAATCCGCTCACCGTCAAGGCACGGCTGGAGCCGCGTGCTGCACGGCAGCGCTGAAGAAAAGAGAACACGACATGGACCGGGGTACGGGGATCGCGGGGATCCTCTTCGACAAGGACGGAACGCTTCTCGATTTCGATGCGAGCTGGGCGCCGGTCAACCGCAAGCTGGCGCTTCTGGCGGCCGACGGCGACACGTCGCTCGCCGACCGCCTGCTGCTCGCCTGCGGCATGAACCCGGTGACCGGTCATATCGTGCCGGACAGCCTGTTTGCGGCCGGCAACACGCGTGAGATCGCCGATGGTCTCGTTGCCGCAGGCTCTCCGATGGCCAGCGAGGTGCTGGTCCCGATCCTCGACGAACTCTTTGCCGATGCCGCCGATCTCTCGGTGCCGGTCATCGAGCTGGCGCCGCTCTTCTCCCGCCTCCACGGGCGCGGCCTGAAGCTCGGCATCGCCTCCAGCGACAACGAGAAGTCCATCCGCCGCATTGTCGAGCGTTTCGGCATCGCTGAATACGTCGATTTTGTCGCCGGTTACGACAGCGGTCACGGTTCGAAGCCAGAGGCGGGCATGGTGCTCGGCTTCTGCCTTGCCACGGGCCTCGCACCCGATGCGGTCGCGGTGGTCGGCGACAACAATCACGACATGCACATGGGCCACAACGCAGGCGCCGGCCTCAAGGTCGCGGTGCTGAGCGGAACCGGCTCGCGGGCGACGCTTGCCGATGCCTGCGACGTTTGCCTGAACGACATCAGCGAACTCGAAGCCCTGCTTGCCTGAAGGGTCGTGAAAGGCCGAGCCGGCGAGACGGCCACGAGACGGGTTGACGAAGGCCATCCGCCTGCGGTCTGTTGCATCATCGTAAACAGATGCTTTCCGGGGGCGGGAGGCGCAGCGGGAGGACGTGATGGTATCGGAAGCCCCACCCTTCTGGTGGACGAAGCCGGATTGGCGCGCCTGGGCGCTGTCGCCGTTCTCGTTTCTCTACGGCCAGATCGCCGGCCGGCGGATGGCGAAGGGCAAGCGCCTGTCTTCGCCCGTCCCCGTCATTTGCGTCGGCAATTTCACCGTTGGCGGCGCGGGGAAAACGCCGACCGCCCTGGCGCTGGTACGCGCTGCACAGGCGCAGGGCCTGAGGCCCGGTATCCTCAGCCGCGGCTATGGCGGCTCGCTCGACGTGACGACCGTCGTCGATCCGGAGCACCATCGCTCGACCGACGTCGGCGACGAGCCGCTGCTGCTTGCGCGCCACGCGCTCACCGTCATCTCGCGCAAGCGTTTCGCCGGCGCCCGCCGTCTCGTCGACGAGGGGGTCGACCTGATCATCATGGACGACGGTTTCCAGAGCGCCCGCCTTGCTGTCGATTTCGCGCTGATCGTCGTCGACAGCGTCCGCGGCATCGGCAATGGCCATCTCGTGCCCGGCGGACCGGTGCGGGCACCGATCCGCGTGCAGATGCGCTATGTCGACGGATTGCTGAAGGTCGGTAACGGCACCGCCGCCGATCGTCTGGTGCGCCAGGCGGCGCGGGCCGGCAAGCCGATTTACGTCGCCTCGCTGACGCCGCGGGGCGATGCCGGCATCTCCGGCAAGCGCGTGCTCGCCTTTGCCGGCATTGCCGATCCGGGGAAGTTCTTCCGCACCGTCGAGGAACTGGGCGCGGAGATCGTCGAGCGCCGCGCCTTGCCCGACCATCACCATATGGGCGAAGACGAGATCGACGACCTCCTCGACAAGGCGGCGGCGAACGATCTGGAGCTGGTGACCACGGCGAAGGATTTCGTGCGGCTGCGCTCCGGTCCGGACCGCGCGGAGGAACTGGCGCGCAAGTGCAAGGTCGTGGACGTGGAAATGATGTTCGACGACCCGAATGCGCCCGGAAAGATCATCGAGCGGGCAATCGAGGTGCATCGTGCCCGGCGCCTGAAGGAAGGCCGCTACTAGCGAGAAGGCCGGGCTTGCGGCTCAGCGCGT
Organism: Rhizobium sp.; assembly: GCA_035299345.1. Lineage (GTDB taxonomy): Bacteria > Pseudomonadota > Alphaproteobacteria > Rhizobiales > Rhizobiaceae > Allorhizobium. The sequence goes on along the minus strand of DATGWU010000709.1, from coordinate 5 downwards.
CTGGA
>DATGWU010000708.1:0-6913 GCA_035299345.1 Rhizobium sp. | reverse complement strand
GCTGGGTCGCCGCATCGAGCTGGTTCATCGCCGAGGAGATCGAACGGAGCGTGGTGTCCTGCTCGACCGCCGAATGGGCGATCTTCGAGACGATGTCGCTTGCCGTCTTGATCTGGTCGGAGATCCGCTTCAGCGCCTCGCCGGCCTGGCCGACGAGCTGCACGCCGTTCTGCACCTGCCCGGTCGAATGCGAGATCTGGTCCTTGATCTCCTTCGCGGCCGCGGCCGAGCGCTGGGCGAGCTCGCGCACTTCCTGCGCGACGACGGCAAAACCCTTGCCGCTCTCGCCGGCACGCGCCGCCTCGACGCCCGCGTTGAGCGCCAGCAGGTTCGTCTGGAAGGCGATCTCGTCGATGACGCCGATGATCTTGCCGATCTCCATCGAGGACTTCTCGATGCCGCTCATCGCGCCGATCGCCTCGGCGACGACGGCATCCGAACGGGATGCTTCGCTGGAGACCGTATTGACCCGCTTGGCGGCCTCCTGTGCGCCATCCGCCGTCTGGCGGACGGCGACGGTCAGTTCGTCGAGTGCGGCCGAGGTCTCCTCGAGGTTGGCGGCCTGCCGCTCGGTGCGCTGGGAGAGTTCGTTGGAGGCACGGCGGATTTCCTCCTTCGAGCCGCCGATGTCGACGCCCTTCGCACTGACCTTGGACATCGCCGCTTCGAGATGCGAGAGCGCATCGTTGAAGTTGTCGCGAAGCGTCGCGTATTTCGGGCCCAGATCGCCGCAACGGATGGTCAGGTCACCGCCGGCAAGCTCTTCCAGAGCCACGCCGATGGTCGCGACCACATGCGCCTGCTGCTCGCTCTCTTGCCGCTGCATGGCGGCATTCTGCTGCCTCTCGCTGTCGATCTCACGGTCCTGTGCCTTCTGGCGTTCCGCCATGGCATGGCGCTCGCGCACCTTCTCCTGCAGCGAAAGCGTGGCCTTCGCCATCATGCCGACCTCGTTGCGCATGTCCGTGTGCGGGATTGCGATGGCGACGTTCTCGTCGGCGACGGCTTCGAGTGCGTCGTGGATCGCCGTGAGCGGCTTCGTGATGCCGCGGATCACGGCGAAGGCGGCGAGGCTGCCGAGCGAGAAGACGGCGAGGCCGACGAGGACGGCGCCCTGGACGCTGTCCATGATCGCGGCGTCGAGGTCGTCCAGATAGGCACCGGTGCCGACCATCAGGCCCCAGGGCTCGAAGGTGGTCGAGTAGGCGGCCTTCGGCGAGAGCTGGTCTTCCGCCATGCCCGGCTTCGGCCATTCATAGGTCGTCCAGCCGCCACCCTGCCGGGCGGTCTTCACCATCTCGACGAGGAACTTATTGCCGGACTTGTCGGTGACGTTGGCGAAATTCTTGCCGATGTCCTTGCCACCCAGGTAGAACACGCGGTTGACGTCGTAGTCGTAGCCGAAGATGTAGCCGTCGGGCTCGTAGCGGATCTTGGCGACGACGTCGTAAGCCTGCGCCTTGGCTTCCTCGGTCGTCAGCTCACCCTTCACCTCGAGGTCGTGATAACGCGCGAGAACGGAGACCGCAGCCTCGGTCTGCGTGCGCAGCATCTCGTAGCGTTCGTGGTAGATGGCGTTTGCCGAAGCGCGAATCTGGAAGAAGGTGGTGATCGCGAAGGCGAGCATCAGCCCGCCGATCAGCATCATAAGCTGGCTGGAAATTTTAAGGTTCTTCATCGGGCCTCTCAGACAGGGGCCGGTTCCGCTGCCTGGATGGGGATCACAGCTCGACCGACGGTGTGTCGGCGCTTCCTGCGCCCGTCATGTGCTGCATCGCACTTGGTATCGATCCATAGCGATGCAACTATAAACTTTCCCCTAATTTAGTAGGGGGCTTATACCTAAGGATAGTCAATGCCTTGTGCCGATCCGGTAGAGGGCCGCAAAGCAATGCGCCCGGACAAGATGTCCGGGCGCATTTGTCCGCAGTCGCTGCGGCGGCTGCCCGTTTCAACCTGGATCGTGCGATCGTAGGGGCAGGGGGATTTCGTGGCGGGCGTCAGGGCAGCCTGAGTTCGAAGCCTGACGTGTCGAGCGTGGCCGCCGTGGTCGCGGTTGCCGCGCCGGCCTCACTGCCCACGGCTGCCGTGGTGGCTGTTGCGTCGATGCCGACGTCGCTTCCGCCTTCCTGGCCGGCAATGGCGGCGGTGACGATCGAGCCGTCCGTCGCCCAGCCCTCGGCCTTGTTGATGAAGACGACCGGCGAACCGCCCATCCATGCCTCGGTGCGAATGAGTTTGCGTTCGCCGTTGACGTCCTTGATTTCCGCTTTCTGTTCTCCGGCGGGAAGCGTCGGCACGACATAGGCGCTCTTCTTGACGGCGACCGGCGGCGGGCAATCCGAACAGCGCATGACCTCGACGCTGTGGCTCTCCGCGCGCGGAACGGCGTGGATCACGTCGACGGACGATGCCACGGCCGGGCCGGTGGCGAAGATGGCGGCTGCGGTCAGGATCAGACGACGCATGGTATAAGCACTCCCCGAGCTGTTATCGGGGAGGCTAGACCGGCTTTGTTGATATCCGGTCAGGAGGAATGGTAAATATTGACCGAATAGCGCCTTTTTCGTCCCGAAATCGGCGCCAGTGATCAGTTCGTCTCGCGCGCGATCGCCCGCCAGCCGATGTCGCGGCGGCAGAAGCCGTTTTCCCACGCCACCTGGCCCACCAGCGCATAGGCCCGCGCCTGCGCCTCGGCGACCGTCTTGCCGGTCGCCGTCGCATTCAGCACGCGCCCGCCGGTCGCAACCAGCTTTCCGTCCTTCACTGCGGTTCCGGCATGGAAGACCTTGGCGCCCGCCGTCTCCGCGGGCATGGCCGCGATCGGCGTGTTCTTGTCGTAGGCACCGGGATAGCCCTTCGAGGCGAGCACGACGGTGAGTGCCGGATCGTCGATCCACTCGGCCGAAACCTGGTCGAGCGTGCCGGTCGCGGTGGCGTAAAGCAGCGGCAGCAGGTCGCTCTTCAGCCGCATCATCAGCACTTGGCATTCCGGATCGCCGAAGCGGACATTGTATTCGATGAGTTCCGGTCCCTTGGCGGTGATCATCAGGCCGGCGAAGAAGACGCCGCTGAAGGGCATGCCCATCTCGGCCATGCCGCGCATGGTCGGCTCGATGATCTCCTTCATCGTGCGTTCGACCATTTCCGGCGTCATCACCGGGGCCGGCGAATAGGCGCCCATGCCGCCGGTGTTCGGGCCGGTGTCGCCGTCGCCGACGCGCTTGTGGTCCTGGGCGGTGGCGAGCGGAAGCGCGTGCTTGCCGTCGCAGAGACAGAAGAAGCTCGCTTCCTCGCCGTCGAGGAATGCCTCGACCACCACTTCCGCGCCGGCCGAGCCGAAGGCGCCTTCGAAGCAGTCGTCGATGGCGGCCAGCGCCTCGTCGAGCGTCATCGCAACCGTCACGCCCTTGCCGGCGGCAAGCCCGTCCGCCTTGATAACGATCGGCGCGCCTTGAGCCCTGACATAGGCCTTCGCCTTCGGTGCGTTGTTGAAGCGCTGGTAGGCGCCGGTCGGGATATCGAAGCGGGCGCAGAGATCCTTGGTGAAGCCCTTCGAGCCTTCGAGCTGCGCGGCGGCGGCGGACGGCCCGAAGACGGCGATGTCGGCGGCGCGCAGCACGTCGGCAAGCCCGGCCACCAGCGGCGCTTCCGGCCCGACGACGACGAAGTCGATCGCCTTTTCCTTGCAGAAGGCGGTGACGGCGGCGTGATCGTCGACATCGAGGGCGACGAGCATTGCATGCTCTGCGATGCCGGGATTGCCGGGGGCGGCATAAAAGGCCTCCATCAGCGGCGACTGCGCAAGCTTCCACGCCAGCGCATGTTCGCGCCCGCCCGACCCGATCAACAGAACCTTCATCGCTCGTCTCCGAAATCCTTTGATAGCCGGGCGTTAAGGGCAGGGGGGCGAAAGGTCAAGCATCCACGTCCGGGTGGCGGCAGATTTCGCGTTTCCTTGACGGTCGAAGCTATTGTACGTATAAATACATACATTGGGGGCGAGCCTTGAACAGTGGCGATGTGATCAGGCGACTGCAGGTGGAGGGCTGGCTTGAGGTTGCGCAGAAAGGCAGCCACAAGCACTTCAAGCATCCGACCAGACCCGGGCGTGTGACGGTGCCTCATCCGAAACGGGATATTCCGATCGGCACGCTTCGCTCGATCTGCCGGCAGGCCGGCTGGGAGTGGCCGCCAAGGTGACCGCAGCGATGACAGAAGGACGTTGAAAATGCAGATAGTTGCGCTGGTTCATAGAGAGGACGGCAGCTATGGGCTCTCTTTTCCCGATCTCCCGGGGTGTGTTTCGGCGGCGACCTCGCTGGACGATCTCCTGCTGGACGGCAAGGAGGCGCTTGATCTTCACGTCGAGGCAATGCTGCGGGATGGAGAGGAGCTTCCCGAGTTCCGCAGTCTGCAGCAGCTGCAGGCCGAGCCTGCCTTCGGGGAGGACTTCGCCACAGCCGAACTCGTGACGCTTCTTCCTGTGGATATTCCGGGCCGCTCCGTTAAAGTCACGATCACGATGGAAGAACACTTGCTGACCCGGCTGAACAAGGCGGCCGAGCGGCAGGGCTATACTCGCTCCGGCTTCATTGCCGAGGCAGTGAGGCGGAAACTGGCAAGCTAGCGAGGCTTGCATTGCCGCATTCCCTCGCTATGGTCCCGCCTCCATTGAGACGAGACGGAAGACCCATGGCCGACGACATCAAATCCATTTCCGCGATCATTGCCGCCGAGATCAGTGCGCGCCCCGACCAGGTGGTGGCCGCCGTCGGGCTCCTGGACGAAGGCGCGACCGTGCCCTTTATCGCGCGCTACCGCAAGGAAGTGACCGGCGGCCTCGACGATACCCAGCTGCGTAATCTCTCCGAACGGCTAATCTACCTGCGGGAGCTTGCCGCGCGTCGCAAGGCGATCGTCGAGTCGATCACCTCGCAGGGCAAGATGACCGACGAGCTTGCCGCGAAGATCGCAGGCGTCGCCACCAAGGCCGAACTGGAGGACATCTATCTCCCCTACAAGCCGAAGCGCCGCACGCGCGCCGAGATCGCCCGCGAACGCGGGCTGGCGCCGCTCGCCGAAGCGATCTGGGCGGACCGCACCGCCGATCCGGCGAAGCTCGCGGAAACCTATCTCGGCGACGAGGTCCCGGATGCGAAGGTCGCGCTCGAAGGCGCACGCGACATCGTCGCCGAAGGCATTGCAGAGAATGCCGACCTGCTCGGCCGGCTGCGCAACGACCTCAAGGACCGGGCGCTGCTCTATTCCAAGGTGGTCGAGGGCAAGGAGCAGGCGGGCGAGAAATTCGCCGACTATTTCGACCATTCGGAGCGTTGGGCGACGGTTCCCGGCCACCGGGCGCTCGCCATGCTGCGCGGCTGGAACGAGGAAGTGCTGACGCTCGCAATCGAGGCCGATCGGGACGACCCGTCGCCGGTGAAGCCGGCGCAGCGGATGATCGCCGCCGCCTTCGCCATCGCCGACAAGGGCCCTGCCGACCGCTGGTTGATGGAGGTCGCCGGCTGGACCTGGCGGGTGAAGCTCTCGATGTCGCTCTCCCTCGATCTCATGCGCGAACTGCGCGAGCGGGCGGAGGAAGAGGCGATCCACGTCTTTGCCCGTAACCTGAAGGACCTGCTGCTCGCAGCACCCGCCGGCTCGCGCGCCACCATGGGGCTCGATCCGGGCATCCGCACCGGCGTCAAGGTCGCGATTGTCGACGGCACCGGCAAGGTCGTCGACACCACGACGGTCTATCCCTTCCCGCCGAAGAACGACGTTCGCGGCACGCAGGCGGAGCTGGCGAGCCTCATCCGCAAGCACAAGGTCGAGCTGATCGCCATCGGCAACGGCACCGGCAGCCGCGAGACGGAGAAGCTGGTCGCCGACATGCTGGCCCAGATGCCGGCACCGAAGCCGACCAAGGTGATCGTTTCCGAAGCGGGCGCCTCGGTCTATTCGGCTTCCGAAACCGCGGCGCGGGAATTCCCGAACCTCGACGTCTCGCTGCGCGGTGCCGTCTCGATTGCGCGGCGCCTGCAGGATCCGCTCGCCGAACTGGTGAAGATCGAGCCGAAGTCGATCGGCGTCGGCCAGTACCAGCACGACGTCGATCAGGCGAAGCTCGGCCGTTCGCTCGACGCAGTGGTTGAAGACGCGGTGAACGCCGTCGGCGTCGATTTGAACACGGCTTCCGCGCCGCTGCTCGCGCGCGTCTCCGGCCTCTCCGGTTCCATCGCCGAGGCGATCGTCGCCCATCGCGACGAGACCGGCCCGTTCGAAAGCCGCAAGGAGCTCCTCAAGGTGTCCCGCCTCGGCGCGCGCACCTTCGAGCAATGCGCCGGCTTCCTGCGCATTCCGAACGGCAAGGAGCCGCTCGATGCCTCGGCCGTCCACCCGGAAGCCTATGGTGTCGCAAAGAAGATCGTCGCCGCCTGCGGCCGCGACCTGCGCACGCTGATGGGTGACAGCACGACCTTGAGGAGCCTCGATCCGCGAACCTTCATCGACGAGCAGTTCGGCTTGCCGACCGTGAAGGACATCATCGCCGAGCTCGAAAAGCCCGGCCGCGACCCGCGTCCGAGCTTCAAGACCGCGACCTTCGCCGAGGGTGTCGAGGAGATCAGCGACCTGAAGCCCGGCATGCTGCTCGAGGGAACGGTGACGAACGTCGCGGCCTTCGGCGCCTTCGTGGATATCGGCGTGCACCAGGACGGCCTCGTCCACGTCTCCCAGCTCGCCGACCGTTTCGTCAAGGACCCGCACGAGGTGGTGAAGGCCGGCGATGTCGTGAAGGTCCGCGTCGTCGAGGTCGACGTCAAGCGTAAGCGGATCGCGCTCACCATGCGCAAGGACGGTGGCGAAGCGCCGCCGCCGTCTGCCCGCGACAGCCGCGGGCCGGGGCCGTCAC
>DATGWU010000707.1:0-5506 GCA_035299345.1 Rhizobium sp. | reverse complement strand
CGGCGACTGCCGACTTCCGCCCGACCGATCCGCAGATCGCGTGGCATCTCGCCCGTTTCATCGAGCAGGTCAGAAGCATCCCCGCCGATCCGATCATTGTGCGCCAGAACTGGCTTCGCGCCTATGAATGGACGACCGATCGTGGGGCGGGCGCCCTCAACGACTATGCCCGCACCAACGACCCCTTCACCAAGGTCGGCAAGCAGCAGATCGCCGTTGAGGTCTCCAGCGTCATTCGCGCCTCGGCCGACAGCTTCCGCGTCGCCTGGACCGAGCGCCGTTACGAGGATGGCAAGCTCACGACGACGGAGCGGTGGACGGCTATCTTGACCATCGTCCTCCAGCCGCCCCGAGACGCCGAACGCCTGAAAGCCAATCCGCTCGGCATCTATGTCAACGCCATTAACTGGTCTCGGGAGCTGAGCCAATGAGCCCAGTCTTTCGCACCTCCACCATTCCGGCTCTGTTGCTGTCCGCAACCATGCTGGCTGGCTGCGCCACCAACCGTCCGCCAGAAATCAGCTACGACAACAGCGTGCCGCCGCTGCCGGCTATTCCCGCCGCCGTGACGGACGAGCGGCTGAGGCCGATCCATGTCCCGCCGGCGTGGACAGTCGCACGCGGCGGCCAGACTGCCAGCACGGCGACCGGCCGCGTTGAGAACGCCAATGCCGCCGCCCGCGTGCAGCCGCGCCGCGAAGGCTATTTCAATGCCATTCAGGTCTATCCGTGGTCGGAAGGCGCGCTCTATCAGGTCTATGTCGCACCAGGCCAGATCACCAATATCGCGCTCGAACCGGGCGAGAGCCTGACCGGCCCTGGACCGATCGCCGCCGGAGACACCGCCCGCTGGATCATCGGCGACACCGAATCCGGCTCCGGCGTCGCCCGCCGTGTCCATGTGCTGGTAAAACCGACGCGCGCCGACATCACCACCAATCTCGTTATCACCACCGACCGGCGCACCTACATGGTCGAGCTGCGTTCCGGCGAGAAGCCCTACATGCCGGCCGTGTCCTGGTCTTATCCGCAGCCGGCAGGCGGCGGGCGGCAGGCCGTTCCGGCAACGCCGGTCATTCCGGCCGTGGCCGCGCGCAATTATCGCTATGGCCTGACCGGCAGCAGCAATCCGCCATGGAAGCCCGTCGCCGTCTATGACGATGGCCGCCGTGTCTATTTCGAATTCCCGCGCGGCATCGTGCAGGGTGAGATGCCGCCGATCTTCATCATTGGCCCCGAAGGCGAGGCACAGATCGCCAACAGCCGCATCTACCAACACATCCTGATCGTCGACCGCCTGTTCGGCGCGGCCGAGCTGCGTCTTGGCGGTGGCAAGAGCCAGCAGACCGTCAGGATTGTCCGCACAGATGGGAGGCCGCAGTCATGAGCGATCCCGATAACACCAACACCGCTCCGATGCGCCTGCGTGCCGAAGCGCCCCGAGTCACGCGCCTGTCACGCAAGATGCTCGCCAGCTTCGCGGCCGTCGCCATGGTCGGGATCGGCGGCGCGCTGATATATGCGCTCCAGACGCGCACGGGCGGTGATGACGGTCAGGAGCTATATTCTACGTCCAACCGCCAGCCCGCTGATGGTCTTGCCGGACTGCCGCGCGACTATACAGGTCCCATTCTTGGACCAGCGTTGCCGGGCGATCTGGGAGGCCCCATCCTGTCCGCGCAGTATGCCGGCCAGCCCGTCGTGCCGCCTGTCGTTCCGACGCCGGGCGTCGATGAGGCCGAGCAACGCCGCCGCGCCGAGGAAGAAGCCGCGCGCCTCAGCGCCGTGTTCTTCCAGTCACGGCAGGGATCGACTGCGGCCGCGACGCCGGGGGCCATGCCCGGCCTCGCCGGATTCGACCCCGGCAGCGCCGCGGCAGGGCAACCGACCGCCCAGGACCGGCAGCTTGCCTTTCTCAACGCCGCGGCCGACCGGCGCACCGTGACGCCCGATCGCGTCTCGCCGCCGGCATCGCCCTTCGTGCTTCAGGCGGGAGCGGTCATCTCGGCCGCGCTCATCACCGGCATCCGCTCCGATCTTCCCGGACAGATCACGGCGCAAGTCACGGAAAACATCTATGACAGCCCGACGGGCAGCATCCTGCTCGTGCCGCAAGGCACTCGGCTGATCGGTCAGTATGACAACGCGGTGCAGTTCGGTCAGCGCCGCGTGCTGCTCGTCTGGAACCGCCTCATCATGCCTAACGGGCGCTCGATCGTTCTCGAGCGCCAGCCGGGCGCCGATACCCAGGGCTATGCCGGCCTGGAGGATGGTGTCGATTATCACTGGTGGGATCTCGCCAAGGCGGCCGCGCTCTCGACCCTGCTCGGCGTCGGCGCGGAACTCGCGACCGACGACAATGACCGGCTGATCCGCGCCATCCGCGACGGCGCGCAGGACACGATCAACCAGGCCGGTCAGCAGATCGTCCAGCGCCAATTGCAGGTCGCGCCGACGCTTACCATCCGGCCCGGCTTCCCGGTCCGAGTCATCGTCACCAAGGATTTGGTGCTCGAACCCTACAGGAGCTGACTATGGCCAAGCTGAAACTCGGCCCGATCGCCGACGACAAACCTGTGAAGGTCGCCGTGGAGCTGCCTGCCGCGCTCCATCGCGATCTTACAGAATACGGCCGCCTGCTAGCCGAGGGCGGCGAACCCATCGAGCCCGCCAAGCTGATCGTGCCAATGCTCGAACGCTTCATCTCGACCGATCGCGGCTTCGCTAAGGCCCGGCGCAGCACCGGCTGAGCCCATGCCCGCGGGGGTCGTACCGGCGATGCCGTTATGCTCCCGCCGCGCCCATTCCGCTCTCACCAGCATAATCACCGTACGATATGCGGTGATTAGCGCCCCTATCACCGCATACGTCATGCGAACCCGGTTGGTTGGGGTGCCGTGCGCGAGCGAACGCGAATGCGGCACGCTACCGGCGGCCGATCCTTCGCCATGGTCCGCCAGACGCCGGAATGCAGCCAAGTCGCTACCCCGGCCACATTAAAGGAGGTCTGGCATGAACACATGGAACGACAGGATCGCAAACGGTGGGGCTGGGCGATGAGCCAGACACTGGCCCCTCTCAACAAACGCACCATCCGCAGGCACCAGCTTCGAGAGATCGTTCCCCTGGCCGACACGACCATCTACGACATGGAGCAGCGCGGCGAGTTTCCGCAGCGCTTCTATCTGACATCTCGAACCGTCGTATGGGACCTCGGCGAAGTGGAGGCTTGGCTTGAAGAACGCCGTCGAGCCTCCAAGGCGAAGACCGCCAAGCGTGCCCCCGCACCCGACGTCACGCTCAGGAAGACCCGTCCGGTCAAAGGTTAGGCTCCGGGGCCAGAAGGTCCATGGAGGCCGGATAGAGCGTTGGGGTGTATTTCTGACCGCCGACCCATGCGTCGATCAGATTGCCCCATTCCTGCATCATGTGGCGGCGCTGGTGCTCATACTCGGCCTTGTTATAGACGCCGCGCGAAGAACGCCCGTCCTCGTGCGCCAGGCACTTCTCGATCCAGTCGCTGTTGAAGCCCAGCTCATTGAGCAGCGTCGAGCCCGTGCGGCGAAGATCATGCACGGTAAACGGCTCCAGCGGCAGACCCGCCTTCTTAGCTTGCACGACGACCGCCGTGGTGACGCGGTTGAAGGTCGCGCGCGACATCGGCGCATCCGCATCGTAGCGCGAGGGCAGCAGGTAGCGCGAATTGCCCGCACAGGTCTTGAGCGCGACGAGGATGTCCAGCGACTGTTCGCACAGATAGACGTTGTGTGGCTTGGAACGCTTCATCCGCTCCTTCGGGATCGACCACACCGCATTCTCGAAGTCGACTTCATCCCACACCGCGTCCTGCAACTCGCTCTTGCGGACCATCGTAAGCAGGATCAGCTTCAAGCCGAGCCGGATGGTCGGCAGCGTAGCCACATGCTCTAGCTGGCCGAGCATCACCCGAATTTCAGCGGGCGAAAGCGAGCGGTCCTTGGGAACGAAGGTCGCGATCGACGCCGGCCCGACCTCTTCGGCGGGGTTCGCCACCTTCTCCCCGTGCAGCTTCGCAAAGGCGAAGACCAGCTTCACGATGTCACGGACATGGACCGCCGTGGCCGGCGCTCCCCGCTTCTTCACCTTGTCGCACATCGCCCGGAGATCTTCGGGCGTGATTTCCGTCAGCAGCCGATTGCGGAACGTCGGCAGGATGTCCCGCTCGTAGATCGAGCGGCGCATTGCGCGGGTGCTTTCAGCCATCCGGTGCTCTTGCAGCCAGCGTTCGCCAAACTCGCCGAAGCTCTTTGCCTCCTTGATGCGGCGCTTCTCGCGCTGCTTCTCCTGGGCGGGCGACCGCCCTTCCTGAATCGAACGCTGCGCATCGATCAGCTTCTCCCGCGCACGGGCCAGAGAGAGGCCCGCTGGCCCGTATCGGCCGAGGGTCAAGGTCTCGCGTCGACCGTGCATACGGTAGTCATAGCGAAACACGACGGCGCCCGACGGGTTCACGACGACATACATACCGTCACGGTCAGAGACCTTATATAATTTGTCCTTTGGTTTCAGTGCCTTGATTGCCGCATCAGTAAGCATCGGACCCTCCTAGATCGTTCAAAAGACGCCAGAGAGCCCCTAAAAATACCGTCAGACCAAAATCAACCAATCATGACGGCGAATTATCCTTTATTCTCAACGGAATAAGGTCTAAAAAGTACCGTCACAAGCTCTCTAAGCCATGACGGTATATGCAATTCTGCGATGTCACAAGACGCCCCATACCGTCAGCTCCGCCGTCGATCGCGAGGCTTGCTCGGCGATTGACGGCGAAAGATGGCGGAGAGAAATTTCTTTATTTTCAGTGTGTTATGGAGGGCAATCGGCGGTTATCGGCAGCGTTTGAGTAGGCGCGAATTATTCCCACTCGATCGTGCCCGGCGGCTTCGATGTCACGTCGTAGACGACGCGGTTGATGCCGCGGACCTCGTTGATGATGCGGGTTGCCGCACGGCCGAGGAATTCCATGTCGTAGTGATAGAAGTCGGCCGTCATGCCGTCGACCGAAGTGACGGCGCGGAGCGCGCAGACGAATTCGTAGGTGCGGCCGTCGCCCATGACGCCGACGGTTTGGACCGGCAGCAGCACGGCAAACGCCTGCCAGATCGCGTCGTAGAGACCGGCCTTGCGGATTTCGTCGAGATAGATCGCATCGGCTTCGCGCAGGATGTCGAGCTTCTCGCGCGTGACGCCGCCGGGGCAACGGATGGCGAGGCCCGGACCCGGGAAGGGGTGGCGGCCGATGAACGAGTCGGGCAGGCCGAGCTCTTTGCCGAGCACGCGGACTTCATCCTTGAACAATTCGCGCAGCGGTTCGACGAGCTGCATCTTCATGCGCTCGGGCAGACCGCCGACGTTGTGGTGCGATTTGATCGTCACCGACGGGCCGCCGGTAAACGACACGCTTTCAATTACGTCGGGATACAGAGTCCCTTGCGCGAGAAATTCGGCGCCACCGACCTTTTTAGCT
>DATGWU010000706.1:0-5007 GCA_035299345.1 Rhizobium sp. | reverse complement strand
CCGGCAGGCCTCTGCGACGCGGAAATTGTTGACGTATTGCGAGACGCTCATGCCGTGGACGCGGTTGACGGCGTTGGAGACGGCCCGTGCCGGCAGGCCGAGCCGCCGGGCGATGCGGCCGAGATTGAGCCCGGCATCGGCAAAGAGCCGCTGGCCGTTCATCAGCCGGTCGAGGGCTGCGGCGACCTCGGCATCGGCACTGGTCGCAAGCGGCGGCGCAGCCTGCGGTTCGGGCTCCGTCTCCGGCGCGCCATCCGCCTCCTCCGCACCGGCGGTGACGGCGGCGATCCCGAGCAGCAGCAGGATGAACGTGGTCGCGGCGGAGACGACGGCCGGCGCATGGCGGCCGCCGGAAAAGAGGAGATCGAGGCTGACGGCGGTGTCGGTCGCCGCCGAGCCGATCAGCGCCAGCGCCGTCAGCTGCAGCGAGCGGTAGGAGCGGAGCGTCCCGTCGAGCCTGGAGGTAACGAGGCCGTCCGGTCCGAGGCGGGCGAGCCAGAGCAGCGCCAGGCCGTAGCCGGCGAATTCGGCAATCAGCACGAGGTCGACCGGATCGCGAAGGCCGGCGAGCATCGCCGCCACGCAAACCGGCGGCAGGAGATGCGGCCAGTCGCGGGCAGACAGCATCCCCTCCTCCGCCGCAAGCTCGCGGAACGCGAGGAAGGAAAGCGGCGGAATGAAGCTCGCAAGGAGCGGCAGCGCCGGCAGCACGGCCGTGATGCCGTAGCCCCAGCGGATGCCGACCAGCGCCGTCTGGACGACGTAGAGGCCGATCAGCACGACGAACAGGCGGTTGCGGCCGAAGGCCTCGCGCCCCTCCAGCAGGAGCCGGACGAGAAAGACGAAGAGCAGGAGCGAGACGAGGAAAGGCAGCGGGACGAGGAGCATGGAGGAACAACCGGCGGGATCGAGGATGCCATCATGACCGCAACCGCGTTTTCGGTCGACCGGAAACGCAATCGAGGTCGCGGGAAAGCGACGCGGCGTGCCGGATGGCGGCATTCGTCAACCCGAACCGGAGCCTCCCATGAAGACCAGAACCGTCCTCCTCTCCCTCGTCGGCGTCGTGCTCGCCGCCGCAGCGCTCGACGGCGCGGCCGCCTTCGTCACCACCCGCACAACGGCCGCCGGGCCTCTCGACCTTTCCGCCGTCTCGAAGATCCGCGTCGTGGGCGAGGCCGGCCGGCTCTTCATCTCGGCCGCCGCCGACGGCCCTCACGAGGCAAGGCTCGAAGGCGAGCGCCGCGGCTGGGGCGCTGTCTGGCGCTCCGGCTGGTTCCCCGTTTCCTGCCCGGAGGGCGGCATGCGCATCGACGGCGACACCCTCGTCGTCGATCTCGGCAGCACGCATTTCTACAGCTGGTCCGACTGCACGATGACGCTCACGGCCCGGCTGAAGCCGGAGGCGGCCGCCGCCGTCGACCAGCAGGCCTCGCAGACCGATCTTCAGGGAGACTTCTCGACCGTCGACATCCACAGCGATGCCGGCGACGTCCGCTTCCGCGGCCACGCAGCCGAGCTCTCGCTCTCCGGTGCGGCGCTCCGGGCGCGGGTCGTTTTCGACAAGGTCATGCAGAACGAGACCGTCGCGCTCGCCGGCAACATGCTCGACGCCGGCCTGCATTTCCTCGTGCCGACACCGGTCAGCTACCTCGTCGAGGCGACGGCCTCCTATGTTGACAGCAAGCTCCCGAACACGCCGGGAGCAAAGCCCGCAATCCACGTCCGCGGCGACATGGTGCGGGTACGGATCGAGTGAGATCGGCGGTGGCGATGCCGCTTGTCCCTTCTCCCTGAGAGAGGGGGTGAGGCGCGGTTCGCGAAGCGAAGCAATCGATCCGGTGAATTGATCGAAGATTGTCTCCCCGCGCGATGGACATCGCGCGACTGGATGCCGGGTCAAGCCCGGCATGACGGAGGATGGAAGGGCGCGCCCCTCACGATTGCAGCGACGAACGCTGGCGGGGACGAGAGATGGCCCGCGACGGGGCCTCCCACCTCCCCCTCGAGGGGGGAGGTCGCGCGGAACGCGCGGGTGGGGGTGACGATGCTTCGGATCACCCCACCCCGGACCTGCGGTCCGACCCTCCCCCTCAAGGGGAGGGTGAACCCCGCGTCTCCCTCTCCTCGCGCTCGAAGACCGGCCGTGCCTGCGGCGCCGGCCGCAAGCCGCTCTCCCCCTTGTGGGGGAGATGCCCAGCAGGGCAGAGGGAGTGTCACGGCAAGCGCCGAGTGTGGGGGACACCCCCCTCTGTCACTTCGTGACTGACCGGCCTTTCGCTCAAGCTCAAGGCGTTCGTCGCTGCAATCGATTCACCGGATAGATTGCGGCTACGCCGACCGCTTCTCACCCCCGTAAGGGGGGAGATCGGGTGGCCGGGGCACAGCCCCTTTAGTGCTCGCCCTCGCAGAGGCCGTGGTCGGATAGCGACCGGATGACGTGGCAGTCCTCGATGCTGTGACCGTCGCAGCAGGCGGCGATGCGGGCGAGCTCGGTTTCAAGCTTGCGCAGCCGGGCGATCTTCTCGCGGACCCCGGCGAGTTGCTCGCCGGCGATCTGGTCCGCCCGCTCGCACGGCCGTTCCGGATGGTCGCTCAGCGCCAGAAGCTCGCGGATCGCCTCGATCGGAAAGCCGAGGTCGCGCGCGTGGCGAATGAAGGCGAGGCGCTCGAGGTCGCGCTTCTCGTAGCGGCGCTGGTTGCCGCCCGTCCTGTCGGCGGCGGAAATCAGCCCCATCTGTTCGTAGTAGCGGATCGTCGGGACCTTCACGCCGGTCCGCTTCGCCATGTCGCCGATCGACAGCATTTTTTCGCCCCGCCCTCTTGAACCTCTAGTCGCTAGAGAGATTAGGTAGGATGCAGCATCTGACGATCAAGAGGGAAGGAAGAGCGATGAGTGCTAGCTGCGGCCACAGCCACGGAACCTTCGAGGGCGTCTCCGCCGAATACAAGCGCCGTCTCTGGGCGGTGATCGCCATCAACGGCGGCATGTTCGCCGTGGAAATGACCGCCGGCCAGCTGGCACGCTCACAGGCGCTGCAGGCCGACGCGCTCGATTTCTTCGCCGATGCCGTCACCTACGGCATCTCGCTCGCGGTCATCGGCGCGCCGCTCGCCGTGCGCAGCCTCGCCGCCGCCGGCAAGGGCTTAAGCCTCTTCCTGATGGGTCTCTTCGTCTTCGCCAGCACGATCTGGCGGGTCTTCTACAACGGCATGCCGGAAGCGCCGGTGATGGGCGCCATCGGCTTCATGGCGTTGGTGGCAAACGTCACCAGCGTGCTGCTGCTGATGCGGTACAAGGACGGCGACGCCAATGTCCGCTCGGTCTGGCTCTGCTCGCGCAACGATGCGATCGGCAATGTCATCGTCATGATCGCGGCGCTGGGCGTGTGGGGCAGCGCGACCGCCTGGCCAGATCTCGCGGTCGCCGCCGTGATGGCGGGCCTCTTCCTCAATTCCTCGGTGCAGATCCTGCAGCAGTCCTGGCAGGAATGGCGCCGCGGCGGCACGGCGGCGCTGGCCGGGGTGGTCGACCAGGGGTGCTGTGGCGGCGACGCCTGCAGCACCGACCACGATCACGCCGTGTCAGGACATGAAGGCCATGCCCACGATCACTGACGGAGAAAAGGAAAGAGTTCGACCGAGGCTCAGCCTTCCGCGTCTTCGCCCGGATCGAACTCGCGGTAGAGCGCCTCGACCTGCTCGAGCTGGGAGCGTTCGGCCTCGCCGCCATCGGCGACCGGTTCGGCGGACCCTGCCGTCGCAACCGGCCGGCGGCCGCCGTCCATGCTCCAGAGCGCGGTGGCCAGCGAGGCGGAGACAAAGGTGCTGCTGAAGGCTGGCCCGCCGGCGCGGCGGGGTTTCGCGGCAGCCGTCGCTTCGGCCGCCGTCTCTTCCGTTTCCGTGGCGGTACGCACATACCGGCTCTGATAGGAATAGCCGCCGAGGCCGCTTTCGATCCGCATTTCACGCTCGCTTCTACACTCGTTAACCTTTCGTTAACTTTTGAAGCTTGCGCGAAGCTTGCGTGCAGGCACACGCCGCCATTGCCACGACCGGGCAAATCAGCTAGCGGCGCCGCCCACGAAGCGGTCGATCGAGCGCGCGGTGAGGCGCTGGTTGTTGCGATACCAGGCGTCCTCGGTGAAAAACACCGGTTCCCCGACATCCCAGCCGCTGCAGCTGAAGTCCGACTGGCGGGCGAAGAAGGTGACGAAATCCGCCTCCTCCCGCCACGCGGCGATCACCTCGCCGGTGGCGCCGCCGCCGTCGAAGATGTCGCAGAGGACGATCTGGTCGCCCCTTCGAATCAGCCCCTGGCCGCAGAAGTCGCGATGAAACTCGACGATCAGCCCCTCACCGTCGTTGATCGACATCAACCGGCGCCAGAGCGCCTTCACGCGGGCCTCGCCGAAAGGGGAGCGCGAGAGCCGGTCGCGCAACTCCGCCGCGCGCCGCGCCATCTCTTCCTCCGTCGCGTCGATCAGCGGATAAGGCGGCCGCCACGCCCCCTTCGGCCGGCGGATCGACCAGACCGCGGCGACGAGCACCACGATGACGGCGGCAAGCGCCAGAAGCGGAATGATCGTCGACATGCCCGGCCCTCCCCTCGGCTGCCCTGCTGCAGCATGATGCCAGATCGGCGGGCGGGTTGGGAGGGGAAGGGTTCACGCTCCCTCGATCCCACCCGCAAGTTCGGCGAGCCGGGCGACGGTGTTGATGTTGCGCGAGGTGCCGGCCTTCAGCGCCGGGAGCTTGATCTTCGAACGGCCGGAGCCGATCGGGTAGTGCACGTAGATTTCGCGGCCGCGCACCACCGCCTCCTCGCCGTCGGGGGCGAGGAAACCGTGCAGGGCGTCGTCGCCGGGCGGCTCGCCGAAGAAGCTGACGAGCACGCGCTCCGGCGCCATTGCCGCGAAGGGATTGCCGTCGAGGACGGCGTTGAGCTCCGCCGGCGTGCGGAGGAAGACGCCGGGCGCCTTGCCGAGACGGTCGCCGAGCGCCTGG
>DATGWU010000705.1:0-4450 GCA_035299345.1 Rhizobium sp. | reverse complement strand
CAAGGACTGGTTCACCCGCCCCGAACTGCAGGATGAATTCAAGAAGAAGTACGGCCGTGACCTCGCCGTGCCGAAGACTTTCGCCGAACTCAAGGACATCGCCGAGTTCTTCCAGGGGCGCGACATCGACGGCAAGACCGTCTACGGCGCGGCGATCTATACCGAGCGCGGCTCGGAAGGCATCACCATGGGGGCGATGGACGTCCTCTATTCCTTCGGCTTCGAATACCAGAACCCCGACAAGCCCTATGACATGGAAGGCTTCGTCAACTCGCCCCAGACGATCGCGGGTCTCGAATACTACAAGGCGCTCTACGACTGCTGCACGCCGCCCGGTTCGTCCGACACCTACATGTCGGAGAACATCGATGCCTACAAATCGGGCCAGGTCGCGCTGCAGATGAACTTCGCCTTCATCTGGCCGGGGATCAACGCCGATCCGAATGTCGGCGGCGACAAGTCCGGCTATTTCCCCAATCCCGCGGGTCCCGACGGCAAGCAGTTCGCCCAGCTCGGCGGCCAGGGCATCTCGGTGGTCGCAGCCTCCGCGAAGCAGGATGCGGCACTCCAGTACATCAAGTGGTTCGCCCAGCCCGAGATCCAGCAGAAGTGGTGGTCGCTCGGCGGCTATTCCGCGCTCCGCTCGGTCGTCGAAGATCCGGGCTTCGCCACCAGCCAGCCTTATGCCCAGACCTTCCTCGACTCCATGGCCATCGTGAAGGACTTCTGGGCGGAACCGTCCTATGCCTCGCTCCTGCAGGCGACCCAGAAGCGCTTCCACGACTACGTGGTCGCCGGACAGGGCACGGCCAAGGAAGCCCTCGACGGCCTCGTCAAGGACTGGACCGAGGTCTTCCAGGACGAAGGCAAGATCTGATCCCCCGCCCCGGCCTATCGATCCGGGGGGTATCCGTCCAGGCGGTGCCGGCATCAGTCCGGCACCGCTCGCTCATTCCTTTCTTGTTGGGGGTTAGCCCATGTCCGAGAGCGCCATCGACCGCCTCACGCGCGCAACGCCGTCCGGTGTCTCCAGGAGAATTTCAGGCCTGTCCGACCGGGCGATCGCCTGGATCTTCGTGACGCCGACGATCCTCCTGCTCCTTGCGGTCAACATCTTTCCACTGATCTGGACCATCAGGCTGAGCTTTACCAATTTCCGGGTCAACAGGCCCGGCGAGGCGCCGGAATTCGTCGGGCTGCGAAACTACACCCGCATCCTGACCGATGGCGACATCTGGCTCACCATGCAGGCGACGGCGCATTTCCTCTTCTGGACGATCGTGCTGCAGGTGCTGATCGGCTTCGCGCTCGCCTACCTGATCAACAAGAAGTTTCGTGGAAACGATCTCTGGACGACGATCATCGTGCTGCCGATGATGCTGAGCCCGGCCGTCGTCGGCAACTTCTGGACCTTCCTCTACCAGCCGCAGATCGGCCTCTTCAATTACGTGATCGGCTTCTTCACCGGTGTCGACCCCTCGAGCTTCTCGATGATCGGCGACGTCTCGCTCGCACCCTGGGCGATCGTCATCGTCGACACATGGATGTGGACGCCTTTCGTCATGCTGATCTGCCTCGCCGGATTGAGGTCCATCCCCGACAGCATCTACGAGGCTGCCGAATGCGACCGGGCGAGCAAATGGCGGCAGTTCTGGACCATCACCATTCCGCTGGTGCTGCCCTTCCTGATGCTCGCGATCCTGTTCCGGGGGATCGAGAACTTCAAGATGTTCGACCTCGTCGTGCAGCTGACCGGCGGCGGGCCGGGCTCGGTGACTGAACTCACCTCAATCAACCTCAAGCGCGAGGCCTTCGAGAAATGGCGCACCGGCTATGCCTCGGCCTATGCGGTGATCCTCTTCGTCACGGTCTTCGGCCTCGCCTCGATCTATGTGAAGGCGCTGAACAAGGTGAAAGAACGATGAGCAATTATTCCGTCACCGAGCCATCGGCCCGCCAGAAATGGTTCGCCGGCATCCTCGTCGTCTTCTATGCGGTCGCGACGATCCTGCCGCTCGTCTGGATCATCGCCACCGGCTTCAAGAGCCCTTCCGACGCGATCGCCTACCCTCCGAAGGTGCTGTTCGAGCCGACGCTCGAAGGCTACGTGAACCTCTTCACGACCAGGACCCGCGTCTCCGACGCGGACCTCAAGGCGCTCGGAGAACCGAAGACCTGGTACGAAAGGCTCGTGCGAAAGGACGGGCTGGTGATTGCCGGTCCCTCCCGCTTTGGGGAGCGCTTCTACAACTCGGTCGTGATCGGCTTCGGGTCGACGCTGCTCTGCATCGTGCTCGGGACGGCGGCGGCCTATGCCTTCTCCCGCTTCAAGGTGCCGCTGAAGGACGACCTTCTGTTCTTCATCCTGTCGACCCGGATGATGCCGCCCATCGCCGTCGCGATCCCGATCTTCCTGATGTTCCGGTCGCTCGGCCTGAGCGACACCCATGCGGGCCTGATCCTTCTCTACACGGCGGTGAACCTGTCGCTCTCGGTTTGGCTGCTCAAGGGCTTCATCGACGAGATCCCGATCGAATACGAGGAGGCGGCACTGATCGACGGCTACACGCGCTTCCAGGCCTTCTACAAGGTCGTGCTGCCGCAGGCCGTGACGGGTATCGCCTCGACTGCGATCTTCTGCCTGATCTTTGCCTGGAACGAATATGCCTTCGCGGTCCTCCTGACCTCGGGCACGGCACAGACCGCACCGCCCTTCATCCCGACGATCATCGGCGTCGGCGGTCAAGACTGGCCGGCCGTCGCCGCCGGTGCCACGCTCTTCCTCGTTCCGGTCGTCGTCTTCACGATCGTCCTGCGCAAGCATCTCCTGCGCGGCATCACCTTCGGAGCAGTACGCAAATGAGCCAATTCCTCAACAGGCTGCGCCGGCTGCGGCGCAACGAATGGGAGCTCGTCGCCTCGACGCTGATCGCCCTCGGCGTCTTCATGATGATGCAGCCCTTCGCGCTGTCGCTCTACACCTATTCCTTCGTCGTGACATTGGTGGGCACGGTGATGTTCGTCATCGTCAGCCATTTTCCGGAGTAAGACATGGCGCAGATCAGAATACAGAACCTGCGCAAGGAGTTCGGCGCCTTCACCGCCGTCCAGTCGTCGAGCTTCACGATCGAGGACGGCGAGTTCTTCATGCTGCTCGGACCCTCCGGCTGCGGAAAGACCACCACCTTGCGGATGATGGCGGGCCTCGAACTGCCGAGCAGCGGCGAGATCCATATCGACGGCGAGGAGGTCGGCATGAGACCCGCCAGCCAGCGCGATATCGCCTTCGTCTTCCAGATGTTCGCGCTCTATCCGCACATGAACGTGCGTCGGAACATTTCCTATCCCCTGTTGAGCCAGGGCGTTCCCAAGGCGGACGTCAGGACGCGGGTCGAGGAGGTGGCAAGAATCCTGAGGATCGAAGACATCCTCGACAAGCCGGTGGGCGGATTGTCGGGCGGCGACCGCCAGCGTGTGGCGCTCGGGCGTGCGATCGTGCGCCGGCCGAAGGCCTTCTTCATGGACGAACCGCTCGGCGCACTCGACGCGGAATTCCGCGAACACATGGCGGAGGAATTGCGGGCGCTTCACGACAGGATCGGCGCGACCACAGTGTACGTGACCCACGACCAGCTCGAGGCCATGCAGATGGGCGACAGGATCGTCGTCATGAACCATGGCGTGGTCGAGCAGTTCGGCCAGCCGCAGCAGATCTACGACTGGCCGGCGACCCGCTTCGTCGCCGATTTCATCGGTTCACCGCCGATGAATTTCCTGGAGTTCGAGGGCATGATCGGCATCGGCGGCGACCACGTCGTTCTCGACGGACATCGCTTTACGGTTCCGGTGTCGCGGCAGGGCGCCGAGGGACGGCTGACGCTCGGCGTCCGGCCCGAGCATGTCCGCTTTTCCGACGCATCCACCTATCGCGGCAGGGTTCTCGCAACCGAGTATCTCGGTACGACCCAGATCATCACGCTCTCGACGCCGAACGGCAAGATCAAGGCGCGGGTATCCTCCGCCGAAACCGTCAGGGAGGGCGAGACGGTCGGGCTGGACTTCGACAGCCGTACGCTGACCGTCTTTGCGGGCGAACGCGGGCATGCCCTGATCTCCGAAGGAAACGAAGGAGTACCGCACCATGGCTGATGTCGTTCTCCAGTCCATCACGAAAAGCTTCTCCGGCCACAGGGCGCTCGACGATGTGTCGATGACCATACCCGACGGCTCCTTCGTCGTGCTGCTCGGCCCGACGGGCGCGGGCAAGACGACGACGCTCAGGATGATTTCGGGTCTCGATCATCCTGAACACGGCGATGTGTTCATCGCCGGCCGGTCGATGAAGAGCCTCACGCCCGCGGAACGCAACGTCGCGATGGTCTTCCAGCAGTATTCGCTCTATCCGCACCTGACCGTGCGCGAGAATCTCGCCTTCCCGCTGAAGTCGCCG
>DATGWU010000704.1:0-8017 GCA_035299345.1 Rhizobium sp. | reverse complement strand
CCACCGGCGGGTTGCCGGCGAGTTCGTCGCGCCATGCCAGCACGTTGTAGTCCCAGGCGATGGCGATCGGGGTTGCGCCCTGGGCGATCGTGCCGGCCTTGGCGATGACCGGAACGAAGTTGCCGGCCTTGTTGAGCTCGGCGAAGTATTCGAGGCCGGCCTTGCCGGACTCTTCGCCAGCCTTGGCGCCCTTGTGCAGACCGGCGGCGAGAACGCCGAGGATGGCCTGGTTGGAGGCGCGCGGGTCACCAGCGAGAGCGACCTGGCCGGCATAGTCGGGCTTCAGGAGGTCGGCCCAGTCGGCCGGGGTTTCCTTGACGAGGTCCTTGTTCACGATGAAGGACAGAACGCCGTAATAGTCGCCGTACCAGTAGCCTTCAGCGTCCTTGATGGTGTCCGGGATTTCATCCCAGGTGGAGACCTTGTAGGGCTGCAGCAGGCCTTCGGCCTTCATCTGCGGACCGAAAGCGAGGCCGACGTCGACGACGTCAGGTGCCTGCGGGCCCTTGTTGTCCTTGTTGGCCTTGATGGCCTCGACTTCGTCGGCCGAGCCGGCGTCCGGGTTCAACTCGTTGACCTGGATTTCCGGATACTTGGCCTTGAAGCCGCTGATGACATCGCCGTAGCCGCACCAGCTGTGGGGCAGGGCGACGGTGGTCAGCGCGCCTTCCTTCTTGGCGGCGTCGACGAGTTCGGCGCTCGGCTCGGCGACGGCGACGGCCGTGGAGGCGATGACCATGGCGGTCGAGAGCGAGAGTAGGCGACGGAAGTGACTGGTCACGGAAGTTCTCCTTGTTTTGTTTGAAGGCGACGCGCGTCTGATATTCGGGTTCGATGATAGTTATGTGACGGCTCGCGGCCCCGCGCGTCGGGACGGCTTGCTCTTCTTCTCCGTTGAATCTTAACGTTTTTCCTTTCCCCCTCCTGGATCAACGCAATTTGCGAAAAAGCCGGGCCTGCTCGAACAGGCCCTCGAGTGTCCTCATGCGCTCGCGGGTCTCGTCCCATGCCGAGCTCTGCACCGCCTCGATCAGCGCCTCGACGACGAAGAGCGTCACGACCGAGGAATCCCAGGCGGACGGCGCTTCGATCTGGACCTTGAAACTGTGCAGCGCGTGCTTGACGACGGGCGAGGTCCACTGGTCCGTGAAGAGGATGATCTGCACGCCGGCCGCCTTGGCGACGGCGGCAAGGGTCGCCATGTCCGCCTCGTAGCGGCGAATGTCGAAGATCACCAGCACGTCGCCGGCGCTCATGTTCAGCACGTGCTGCGGCCACGAGCTGGCGTTGGACGACATCAGCGTCGTCTTCGGCCGGATGACCTGCATGTGGGTGAAGAAGTATTCGGCGAGCGCCCCGGTAATGCGGCCGCCGACGAAATAGACGCTGCGCTTCTTGTCGGCGAGGAGCTTCGCCGCCTCGTCGAAGGTGGCGGCATCGAGCTCGCTCAGCGTCTGGCGCATGTTGTTCATCACCGCTTCGGCGAAGCGGTTGAGCACGTGCGTGCCCGGCGCATTGGAGGCCCAGCGGTCGTGCTTGGCTATCGGATTGGAGATCGAGGCCTCGAGCTCCTGGTGCAGATGCGCCTGGAACTCCGGATAGCCCTTGTAGCCGAGCTTCTGCACCATGCGCGCGACCGTCGGCGTGGAGACGCCGGCGTTTTCCGCGACGGTGGTGATGCTGCCCAGACCGGATACGGGGTAGTTATCGAGCAGACTCTCCGCCAGCCGCCGTTCGGCAGGCGTCAACCCTCCGAAATGGGCATGGATTACGTCCGACACTGTTTTCGATGTCGTGAGCACGAGTTTCTTGTTCCCCAGTCCGGTCTTCGCCGGTTCATAGGAAATTTATCAACCGTGCCCGTCACGGTGTCAATCCGCATCTTGAAGAGAAATTTTCAGAACTGGATTGACTTGCGGCAAAACGTGAAGAATTCTCTTCGGAAGGTAGAGAGGCGCAAAGCCTCCGGGGAGAATTGCCGAATGCTCTTGAGAACGGATATTCTTTCGGCCGCCGACGGGGATGCAGTCTCCGTGGAGAACGCGGCGGCGGCGGGAGAGGTGTTGCTCGTCTGCGAACATGCATCGCGGACATTGCCGCAGCGAGCGGGGGATCTCGGCCTTTCCGACGAGGCCCTGTCGAGCCATATCGCCTGGGACCCGGGCGCCCTCGACATTGCCCGCATGCTCTCGCGCTCGCTCGATGCGACGCTCGTCGCGCAGCGCTTTTCCAGGCTGGTCTACGACTGCAACCGTCCGCCGGAATCGCCCGCCGCGATGCCCGAAAAAAGCGAGATCTACGACATACCGGGCAACCACGACCTGGACGTTGCGGAACGCTATGCCCGGACCGCTGCGCTCTACGTGCCTTTCCATGACCGGATCGCCGCCATCATCGCCGAACGGAAGGCCGCTGGCCGGCGCACGGTGCTGGTGACGGTTCACAGTTTCACGCCGGTCTATATGGGGCGCCGCCGCGAGGTGGAGGTCGGTATCCTGCACGACGAGGACAGCCGGCTTGCCGATGCGATGCTGACTGCTGCCGGACCGCAGCCGTCGTTCCGCGTCGAGCGCAACGAGCCCTATGGACCGCAGGACGGCGTCACCCATACTCTGAGGCTGCACGGGCTTCCGTCCGGGCTTGCGAACGTGATGATCGAGGTCCGCAACGACCTCCTGAAGGACGAGGCCGGCAAGCAGGCCATAGCCTCCTACCTCACCGGATTGCTGCAGGAGGGGCTTCACCGAATTTCCTCCTGAGTGATCCCTGCAGTTCGAGAATTGGCATGGTTTTATAACCAAAAAGGGGAACAGATGCCGAAGGGAATGAAGCAAGGGGAGGCCGCGGATACATTTCCGGCGATCACCCTAACGGATGGCGGAGGCTGTTATGCCTGAAGCTATCCGGACCTATGTACGTGTCGTGGACAGGTTCAATCTCCGCGTCGGGCGGGTCGTCATGTACGGCATATTCGTCATGATGGGCGTCATGCTCTATTCGGTGGTGTCGAAATCCATGCGGCTGCCGGCCAACTGGACGCTGGAGACGGCCCAGTTCGTCATGGCGGGCTACTACCTTCTCGGCGGTGCCTATTCGCTGCAGCTCGACAGTCATGTCCGCATGGACCTCATCTACGGGAAATGGTCGCCGCGGGCGAAGGCCGCGGTCGACGTCATCACCATCCTCATGCTCTTCGTCTACCTGTTCTTCCTGCTTTACGGTGGCGTTTCCAGCACCGCCTACGCGTTGAAGTTCGGAGAGACGAGCTATTCCTCGTGGTCGCCCTACATGGCACCGATCAAGATCGTCATGGTCATCGGCATCGCGCTCACCTTCCTGCAGGCAACCTCGATCTTCATCAAGGACCTGGCTGTCGCAATCGGGAGGCCGCTCGCATGAGTTACGAGATGATCGCCCTCCTGATGTTCACCTCGATGATGCTGTCGATGCTGACCGGGCAGCGCATCTTCGCCGCGATCGGCTTCGTCGGCGTCGTCGCCGCGGCCTTCCTCTGGGGCAACGGCGGCTTCGAACTCGGCTTCTCGGCCGGCATGAAGCTGATGAAATGGTATGCGCTGCTGACGCTGCCGATGTTCATCTTCATGGGCTACATGCTGTCGGAATCGGGGATCGCCGAAGACCTCTACCGGGCATTTCACGTCTGGTTCGGCGGCTTGCGTGGCGGCCTGGCGCTCGGCACGATCGGGCTCATGGTCGTGATTTCGGCGATGAACGGGCTTTCCGTCGCCGGCATGGCGATCGGCGCCACCATCGCGCTTCCGGAACTGCTTCGCCGCGGCTACGACAAGATTATGGTGTCGGGCGTCGTGCAGGCCGGCAGCTCGCTCGGCATTCTCGTGCCGCCGAGCGTGGTCATGGTGCTTTACGGCATGATCGCGCGCCAGCCGGTCGGCCAGCTCTGGCTTGCAGGCGTCTTCCCCGGTCTGCTGCTGGCGGTGCTGTTCGCCATCTACGTGGTCATCCGCTGCTGGATCAATCCCGCTCTCGGCCCCGCGCTTCCGAAGGAAGAGCGCGACATGCCGATGATCGAGAAACTGAAGCTGCTGCAGGCCGGTGTTCTGCCCTTCATCATCTTTTTCCTGATGATGGGGCTATTCGTGCTCGGCGTCACGAGCCTCGTCGAGAGTTCGGCGGTCGGTGCCCTCGGCGCCCTGTTCGCCACCTGGATCAAGGGACGGCTGACACGGACCCTGTGGAACCGCGTCCTCGAACAGACGCTCGGCATCTCGTGTATGTTCATGTGGATCATCCTGGCGGCGCTCTGCTTCGGGGCGGTCTTCGACGGACTCGGCGCGGTCAAGGCGATCGAGAAGCTGCTCGTCGGCGACATGGCGCTTTCGCCCTGGCAGATCCTGATCCTGATGCAGGTGTCGTTCCTGATCATGGGCGCCTTCCTCGACGACACGGCCATGCTGGTCATCGTCGCGCCGCTCTACATTCCGCTCGTCGGCAAGCTCGGCTTCGACCTCATCTGGTACGGCGTGCTGTACACGATCACCTGCCAGATCGCCTACATGACCCCGCCCTTCGGTTACAACCTGTTCCTGATGCGGGCCATGGCGCCGCCGGAAATCTCGCTCCTCGACATCTACCGTTCGATCATTCCCTTCGTCCTGATCATGATCCTTGGGATGGTCATCATCATGGCGTTCCCGGAGATCGCGCTGTGGTTGCCGCAGCACGTCTACGTCAGGGGATAGAGCGGGGAGAGCCCGCCGGGCGGGCAATGTGCACTTGTGTTTCCCGCGGTCCTGCCGCGGGGGCACCCGAAAGAAGAAGTGAAAAAACGAAGCAGAGAGGGAATAGGACATGACCAACAGAAGAAGTTTTCTGAAGAATGCCGGCCTCGCCGCCGCAGCTGCTCCGGCGGTTCTGGCTGCTCCGCACGTCAAGGCACAGGACAAGAAGATCACCTGGCGCCTGCAGACCTATGCCGGCGCGGCGCTGGCCGAAGAAGTGGTGCGTCCCTGCGTCGACGCCTTCAACAAGGCCGCCAACGGCCAGATGGTGATCGAGCTCTATACCGCCGACCAGCTGGTGCCGACGGGCGAACTGTTCCGCGCGATGCAGGCCGGCACGATCGACGCCGTACAGTCGGACGACGACTCGATGAACTCGCCGGTCGACATCAAGGTGTTCGGCGGCTACTTCCCCTTCGCCTCGCGTTTCAGCCTCGACGTGCCGACGCTGTTCCACAAGTACGGTCTCGCCGACATCTGGGACGAGGCCTATGGCGAGGTCGGCGTGAAGTGGCTTTCGGCCGGAGCATGGGATCCGTGCAACTTCTCGACCAACAAGCCGATCAAGTCGCTTGCCGACCTGCAGGGCCTGCGCGTCTTCACCTTCCCGACGGCGGGCAAGTTCCTCGAGCAGTTCGGCGTGATCCCGGTGACGATCCCCTACGAGGACACCCCGGTCGCCATGCAGACGGGCGAAATCGACGCCGTCGCGTGGTCCGGCATCACCGAAGTGACGACCGTCGGCTGGGACAGCGTGGTCAAGTACTTCCTGACCAACAACATCTCGGGCGGCTGGTGTGGATCCTTCTTCGCCAATGCCGATCGCTGGAAGGAAGTGCCGGAACACCTGCAGCAGCTGTGGCGCGTCTGCATGGACAGCTCGCACTACCGTCGCCTGCACTGGTACTGGGGCGGCGAGGCGGCCCTGCGCGCCGGCGGCAGCAAGCTCGAACTCACCTCTATCCCGGATGCCGAATGGAAGACGGTCGAGGAGAAGGCCTTCGCCTTCTGGGACGAGATCGCCAAGCAGAGCGAGCGCAATGCCAAGGTGGTCAAGATCCTCAAGGACTACCAGGCCGTGATGCAGAAGGCCGGGCAGCCCTACCGGAACGGCTGATCGCCGCGTGAAACCTCGTCCGGGGCGCTGCGCGTCCCGGACGGTCCCCCCGACGAGAATTCCCCCCAAGGAACGAAACACGCCTGTCAGGAAACACCGATGTCTGCACAGTACACTTTTGACGATCTGAAGATGGATGTGGCCGAGGGCCGCATCGACACCGTTCTCGCCGTGCTGGTGGACATGCAGGGCCGGCTGATGGGCAAGCGTTTCCAGGCCGAATTCTTCGTGGAGAGCGCCTATAAGGAAACCCACAGCTGCAACTACCTGCTTGCGACCGACATGGAGATGGAGACGGTCTCCGGCTACCAGGCGACGAGCTGGGAAAAGGGCTATGGCGACTACACCATGAAGCCGGACCTCTCGACGCTGCGGAAGACTCCCTGGCTCGAAGGCACGGCGCTCGTCATCTGCGACGTCCTCGACCACCACAGCCACGCCGACGTGCCGCATTCGCCGCGTGCGGTCCTGAAGAAGCAGATCAAGCGCCTCGAAGACATGGGCATGAAGGCCTTCATGGCGACCGAACTGGAATTCTTCCTGTTCGACCAGAGCTATGACGATGCGCGGATGTCCGGCTACCGCGACCTGCAGCTCGGCTCCGGCTACAACGAGGACTACCACATCTTCCAGACGACCAAGGAAGAAGACGTGATGCGGGCGATCCGCAAGGGTCTGCAGGGCGCCGGCATTCCCGTCGAGAACACCAAGGGCGAGGCGTCCGCCGGGCAGGGCGAGGTCAACGTCCGCTATGCCGACGCGCTGACCATGGCCGACCGGCATGCGATCATCAAGAACGCCTGCAAGGAGATCGCCTGGTCGCGCGGCAAGGCGATCACCTTCCTCGCCAAGTGGAACTACAGCGCCGCAGGCTCCTCGTCGCACATCCACCAGTCGCTGTGGAGCGCCGACGGCAAGACGCCGCTGTTCTTCGACGAGAACGGCGAGCACGGCATGTCAACGACGATGAAGCACTACATGGCCGGTCTCCTCGCCCATGCGAGCGAGATCACCTATTTCCTGGCGCCCTACATCAATTCCTACAAGCGCTTCATGGCCGGCACCTTCGCGCCGACCAAGGCGATCTGGTCGAAGGACAACCGCACCGCCGGCTACCGGCTCTGCGGCGAGGAGACCAAGGGCATCCGCGTCGAGTGCCGCGTCGGCGGCTCCGACCTCAACCCCTATCTCGCCATGGCCGCGCTGATTGCCGCAGGCATCGACGGCATCGAGAAGAAGCTTGAACTGGAGCCGGCCTTCGTGGGAGACGCTTACGGAGCCCGCGAAGTTCGCGAGATTCCCCGTACGCTGCGTGCGGCGGCGGAATCGCTGCGCAATTCCGCCATGCTCCGGGCGGCGCTCGGCGACGACGTCGTGGACCACTATGTCCGCGCGGCCGAATGGGAACAGGAAGAATACGACCGCCGCATCACCGATTGGGAAGTGGCGCGCGGTTTCGAGAGAGCTTGAACCACACAGACAGGATAAAGATCATGACAATGATCCAATGTATCTCGCCGATCGACGGATCGGTCTATGCCGAGCGCCAGGCGATGCCGCTCGAAGCGGCGAAGGACGCCGTCCAGCGCGCGCGCAAGGCGCAGAAGGCCTGGGCGCGACGCCCGCTCGAGGAGCGGGTGCAGCTCGTGCTGAAGGGGGTCGCCCGCCTCAACGAAATGTCGGACGAGGTGGTGCCGGAACTCGCCCACATGATGGGCCGGCCGGTGCGCTACGGCGGCGAGTACAAGGGCTTCAACGAGCGTTCGAACTACGTCGCCTCGATCGCGGCGGATGCGCTCGCGCCGCTGGTGATCGAGGACAGCGCCACCTTCGAGCGTCGCATCGAGCGCGAGCCGCACGGCGTCGTGCTCGTCATCGCGCCGTGGAACTATCCCTACATGACGGCGATCAACACGGTCGCCCCCGCGCTGATGGCCGGCAACACCGTCGTCATCAAGCATGCCACCCAGACGCTGCTCGTCGGCGAGCGCATGGTGCGCGCCTTCGTCGAGGCCGGCGTTCCGGAAGACGTCTTCATCAATCTCTTCCTCGACCATGCCACCACCACGGCGCTGATTGCCACCGGCAGCTTCGACTTCATCAACTTCACCGGCTCCGTCGAGGGCGGACGGTCGATCGA
>DATGWU010000703.1:0-1579 GCA_035299345.1 Rhizobium sp. | reverse complement strand
GCGGAGCGCAAGGTCACGGTCGCCCCGAGTGCGATCAGTGCCGGCGGCATGTCGCCGATCGGCGAACCGTTTGCGATATTGCCGCCGATCGTGCCGACATTGCGGACCTGCTGGCCGCCGATGCGGTCGATCAGCCGGCCGAGGGCGGGGATTTCGGCGCGAAGCGTCGCGGAGGTCTGCTCGTAGGTGACGCCCGCGCCGAGCGTGATGCCGTCGGGGCCGGTCTCGATTGCCTGCAGCTCGTCCAGGTGATTGATGAAGACGACCGGGTCCAGATCGCGCATCTGCTTGGTCACCCAGAGTCCGACATCGGTGGCACCGGCGACGACGGTCGCGGCGGGTTCCGCGGCGAGGACCTCGGCGAGTGCCGCGACGGTTCCCGGCACGATCAGCCGGCGGCCGGCCTTCTCGGTGGCGATGGTTTCCCCGGTCTTCAGTTCCCAGAGTCTTGCGGTGATCGCGGTGCGGTCCCGTTCGAGCGGATCGAAGAGGGCGCTCGGCCGCGTCCTGGAGACGAGCTCCGCCGCCTTGACGATCGGCTCGTAGCCGGTGCAGCGACAGAGATTACCCTGCAGCGCCTTTTCGATCTCGGCGCGCGAGGGATCGTCGTTGGAGAGCCATAGGCCGTAGAGCGACATCACGAAACCCGGCGTGCAGAAGCCGCATTGCGAACCGTGGCAATCGACCAAGGCCTGCTGGACCGGATGCAGCGTGCCGTCGCTCGCCGCGAGATGTTCGACCGTCACCACGTGCGTCCCGTGCAGCGAACCGAGGAAACGGATGCAGGCATTCACCGTCTCGTAGTGCAGCTTGCCGTCTCGCAGGCGCCCGACGAGGACCGTGCAGGCGCCACAGTCACCTTCCGCGCAGCCTTCCTTGGTGCCGGTCAGGCGGCGATCGAGACGCAGGAAGTCGAGAAGCGTGCCCGTCGGATCGACGTCCCTCAGGGCGACGTCCTTCCCGTTGAGGATGAAGCGAATGCAGTCGGTCATGGAATGCCTTTCCGCTGTCTGAACCGTCAAGGTTACTGCGCTGTCCAGCCGCCATCAATGGAGATGTGCGTGCCGGTGATCTGGCGGGCGGCATCGCTCGCCAGGAACAGCGCGACGGCGGCGACTTCCTCGACGGCGACGAAGTCCTTGGTCGGCTGGAACTTCAGCATGACGTCGGACTTCACCTGTGCCTCGCTGATCCCGCGCGCTTTCGCGGTGTCGGGGATCTGCTTTTCGACGAGCGGGGTCAGCACGTAGCCGGGGCAGATGGCGTTCACCGTCACGCCGAATTCGGCGAGTTCCAGCGCCGCCGTCTTGGTGAGCCCCATGATCCCGTGCTTGGCGGCGACATAGGCGGCCTTGAAAGGCGAGGCGATCAGTCCGTGGGCGGAGGCGACATTGATGACGCGGCCGTGGCGCTTCTCCTTCATCGCCGGGATCGCCGCGCGCATGGTGTGGAAGGCGCTCGACAGGTTGATCGCGATGATCTGGTCCCATTTCCCAACCGGGAACTCCTCGATGGCCGCGACGTGCTGGATGCCGGCATTGTTGACGAGCACATCGACCATGCCGAACTCGGCGGCGGC
>DATGWU010000702.1:0-6850 GCA_035299345.1 Rhizobium sp. | reverse complement strand
ACGGCGGCGTGTTTTCGCAGCCGCAATGGCCGTATTGACGCGAGGGCTGGCCGGACAGGCGGCCTCGCCCCGTGCCATTAAGTAATATTTAATTGCATATGTATTGTAATGACGTCGTTTCGATACCGGAACGTCGCTTTCTCTTTTTCTTCAGTAAGTGCTTATATTTTGAGTAGTTATCCTGGCAAGTTCGCGCGTGATATCCGCGGAAATTTCGGCGTCCTGACGGCAATTCTTTTCGCCACCATTGCCTTGGCGATCGGCATCGCCATCGACGTCAGCGTGGCTCTCAACCGGAAGATGGAGATACAGGCGGCCGCCGACGCCGCCGTCCTGTGGGCTGCCGCGCACTACGAAGATGGCATGGACCTCGCATCGCTCGCCCCGACGGTGCGGGACTACCTGTCGACGAATTCGTCCAACACGGCCGAGCTTCTCTCGGGCCCGACGCTCACCAGCGACGGAGACCTTTGCCTGTCGGCGAAATCGCAGGTGCCTACGACCTTCATGCGCATCGCCTCGGTCGAGATGGTGCCGGTCAGCGTCAAGGCCTGCGCGCTGCCGATGAACCAGAATCAGATCGAGATAGCGCTCGTGCTCGACGTGTCGAGTTCGATGATCGAGCAGAACCGGTTCGTCCCGATGCAGACGGCCGTCACCAGCTTCCTCAACGGTCTGGCGAGCGACGGCGAGCTTCCCTCGAATGTGCGGATATCGATCGTGCCGTTTTCGAGCCGCGTCAATTTCGGCATGCATTATTCCGGCTGGTTCATGCCCTACAACGGCTTGACCGCCATTCCCAGCCGGTGGACCAATCCTCAATCCGTCTATTCCTCGTCGAAGTACAGCTTTTCGAAGTGGCTGGATGGCGAAACCTGGCTCGCCTACACCTCCACCAACTACTACTGGACGGGATGTGCCGAGCCGAGGGCCGACGTCGATATGCGGACGACTGGCAATCTCACAGACCGCTCGCTTGGCGACGCCCCGCCGAGCGATGTCGGTTTTGTCGCGATGGACAGCAATCCTCAATCCGCCCAGAGCTTCTGTCCGCCGCCGATCACGGAGCTGTCAGGTGATCTCACCGCACTGACGGCGGTGGTCGACGGCCTGACGTCGGAGGGTTCGACGCGGCTCGACGCCGGCATGCTCGCCGGCTGGTACACGCTTTCGCCGCGATGGGCGAAAGCGTGGGAGACCGGCCAGCCGCTGGAATACGGAAAGACCGCCAAGAAGTACGTGGTCTTCATGACCGACGGCGGCATGAACGTGAAGTATGGTCCCTCCGACACCGACAAGCTGGACTGGCTTTGTGACAAGGAGCGCACCTCGGCCTGCAACAAGATCGCCGTCAACGCCCTGTTGTCGACCTGCAGCAAGATGAAGACGGCGGGAATAAAGATCTATTCGATCTCCTATTCCAACGATGCGGACGTCACCAACATCCGCGACTGCTCCTCGGGCACGGGCTATTATTATTCGGCGTCCGTCAGCAGCATCGAGGCGGTCTACAAGAAGATCGCCGAGGAGGTCGTTGTTCAGGCGCTACGCCTCTCGCGCTGACGGGCGACGCGCATTCGTCGGGCGTTCAGCCCAGGTGGCGGCGCTACTGTCCGACAGCGCCGACGGGTACGAAGCGTCCGTCCCGCCACTCCATCAATGCGTAGGGATTGTCCGCAAGCTCATGATCGGCGCCGAAGGTGACGCTGCCGATCGCCGTTTCGAAAGCGGTTCCGGCCAGCGCTTCGGCGACGGGCATGCCCATGGCAGAGGAAAGGCCCGCGGCATCGGCGACCAGCTCGACGCTCGCAAACGCGGGCAGCACGTAACCTTCCGGGACGATGCCCTTGCCGCGCAGCAGAGCGACGGCCTCCTGCGCCGAGGGGGAGGTATCGTATTCCGGAAGGACGACAGCGAGCGTTTCGGCGGCGAGCGCGACCGGCTGGTCCGCCGCCCGCATCGCGTCGCCGCCCATCAGGGTCAGCGTCGCCTTCTCGGTGGCCGCGTCGCGGGCAAGGACCGCCACGTCGTTGCGGTCGACGCCGACGAAGACGTGGGTGGCCCCAGCCTTTTTCAGCCGCCGCACCAGCGCCACATGTTGTTCCTGTCCGGGCCGGTAAGTGTCGGTAAAGACCGGCTTCATGCCCCGCTCTTCGATGCCGGCGCGCACGGCCTCCACCAGTTCGCGACCGTGGATCGTCCCGTCCTCGACCAGCGCGACGGCATCGCCGGACCAGTCCCGCAGGATGACCTCGGTCACCTTCCCGGCCTCGTCGTCGGCGGTCGGCGCCATCCGAAAGAACGGCCATTGGTTCTTCAGGGCATCCTCCATCAGCATCCTCCACCGGACCGAAAGGGTGATCGCGGGAATGCCGGCCTCCTTGAGGAGCGGCAGGGCGCCTTCGAGCGACTCGCTGCAGAGAAAGCCGATTGCCGCCGTAACCTTCGCGTCCCTAAGCTGTTCACCGATCGCCTCGCCGCTGCCGGCCTCGCAGGTCTCGGCGACGAGACGCACCTCTATCCCGAGCCTCTCCGCCGCTGCCTCGGCGCCGTCCTGCATCTGTTTTCCGAGAAGCGCGAAGGGGCCCGACTGCGGCGCGACCACGCCGATGCTTGCCGCTGCCGCATTCGTTGCCGCAAGGCAGGTTGCGGCAAGCAGCATGGACAGCATGCGAAGGCGGGGCTTCAAATTCTTGTTCTCCCTTGCGAAACCGGCGCAGCTTAACCGAGACGTCCGCCCGCACAAACCGCAAATTGGCCGTCGGACGGCGGTTTCCGAAAAATCACCGCCGTTGTGGAAAATGTAAACCTTGCAAGCCATATTGTGGGCAAACCAATGTGCGGCGAGCGCTCTCGCCCCGGAGACAAGCGATTGTTGAACACGCAGCAGATGGATCCCATCCTTTATCGGGAGGCGATGAGCCGGTACGCGGGCCACGTCCAGATCGTCACGACGGAATATGAAGGCGTGCGCCGCGGCGTCACGATCACGGCCGCCTGTTCGGTATCGGACCGTCCGCCGATGCTCCTCGTTTGCCTCAACAACAACAATCCGAACAATGCGGTGTTCTTCGAGGCCGGCTATTTCGCGCTCAACGCGCTCGGCGCGCAGCACCAGACGCTCGCCAACGCCTTCGCCGGCTTCGGCGCGAAGGAGGCCGATGCCCGCTTTGCGCTTGCAGAGTGGCAGGTACTCTCGACCGGTGCGCCGGTGCTGAGTGATGCCGTGGCGGCCTTCGACTGCAGGGTGACTGACCGAAAGGTAACGGCGACCCATACCGTACTCTTCGCCGAGGTGGCGGCGGTCCACTTCGGGCCGCGCGAGCCGGCGCTCATCTATCTGGACCGCGGCTACCACAGCTTGTAATCTCCTCCCGAAAAGGGAGGAACAATGGCCAACTTACCGGTAGAGGGCATCCCGACGACGATCGACGAGATGCTCACCCTCTTGTCGTCGCACGACTATCTCGCAAGCCGCTCCCTGGCCACGGTCCTCTTCCTCGCGCTGAAGATGGAACGTCCGCTCTTTCTCGAAGGAGAGGCGGGCGTCGGCAAGACCGAGATCGCCAAGGTGCTTTCGGCGGCGCTCGACCGGCCGCTGATCCGCCTCCAGTGCTATGAGGGGCTCGACGTCGCGTCGGCCGTCTACGAGTGGAACTATCCGGCGCAGATGCTGGAGATCCGTCTCTCCGAGGCGGCGGGTATATCCGATCGTGACCGGCTCGAGCACGACATCTTTTCCGAACGCTACCTGATCCGCCGGCCGGTTCTGCAGGCGCTGAACAGCGAGGGCGGCCGTGCGCCGGTCTTCCTGATCGATGAACTGGACCGCACTGACGAGGCCTTCGAGGCCTTCCTGCTCGAAGTGCTCTCCGACTTCCAGGTCACCATCCCGGAATTCGGCACGGTCAAGGCGGCGCATCCGCCGATCGTCGTCGTCACCAGCAACCGGACGCGTGAGGTGCACGACGCACTGAAGCGCCGCTGTCTCTACCACTGGGTCGATTATCCCGACGCCCGGCAGGAGCTGGAAATCATCCGCCGCAAGGTGCCGGGCTGCAACGAGGCGCTGTCGCGGCAGGTCGTCGCCTATGTGCAGAAGCTGCGGACCGTCGATCTCTTCAAGAATCCCGGGGTTGCCGAGACGATCGACTGGGCGACGGCGCTCACCGAGCTCGACCGCGTGGCGCTCGACCCGGAGACCATTTCCGACACGCTGGGCACCTTGCTCAAATACCAAGACGACATCGCCCGTATCCAGGGCGGAGAAGGCCGGAAGATCCTTTCCGAGATCGAAGCCGAACTCAGGGCGGTGGGCTGATATGGAGAGCGAGGCCGGCAGGAGGGATGGGCTTGTCGTTCCGCCGGTTGCGGTCGGCGACGGCCGGCTTGCCGACAACATCGCCTTTTTCGCGCGGGTGCTGCGCAAGGCCGGCCTGAAACCCGGTCCCGGCTCTGTCGCCGATGCGATTGCCGCGGTCGATGCGATCGGGATCGGCTCGCGGGAGGAATTCCACGCCGCACTTTCCGCCGTCTTCGTCAAGCGGCACGAGGACCAGACGGTGTTCGACGAGGCCTTCCGTCTCTTCTGGCGCTCCCGCGACCTCGTCGGCAAGATGATCGCCATGATGTCGCCGGTCGCGCCCGACCGCAGCGAGAAGGACAAGGCCAGGGCCGGCGCGGCGCGGGTGAACGACGCGCTCTTCGCCGAACGGCAGCGCGAAGGCCGCGAAGAAGAGGAACCGGAACTCGAAATCGATGCGCGCTTCACCGTTTCCGGCAGCGAAGTGCTGCGGGGCATGGACTTCGCGCAGATGTCGGCCGAGGAACTGGCGCTGGCGCGCAAGGAGATCGGCAGGCTCGTGCTGCCGTTCGACGAGGTGCCGGTGCGCCGTTACCGCGCCTCCCACCGGCCGCAGTCGGTCGATCCGCGGGCGACGATGCGAGCGTCGATGCGCACCGGTGGCGCGCTCATTCTTCCGCGCTTTCGCGAGCGCCGCACCATGCATCCGCCGCTGGTGATCCTCGCCGATATTTCCGGCTCGATGAGCCAGTACACCCGTGTCTTCCTGCATTTCCTACACGCGATGACGGAGCGACGCCGGCGCGTGCACACCTTTCTCTTCGGCACCCGGCTCACCAACGTGACGCGACAGATGCGCAATCGCGATCCCGACGAGGCGCTGGAGCAGTGCGCGGGTGCGGTGAAGGACTGGTCGGGCGGCACGCGCATCGGCGAGACGCTCCGCGAGTTCAATCGCAAGTGGTCGCGCCGCGTGCTCGGACAGGGAGCGGTGGTTCTTCTGATCACTGATGGGCTGGAGCGCGAGGACATCGACCTCCTCGTCCAGGAAATCGACCGGTTGCACCGGTCCTGCCGCCGCCTGATCTGGCTCAACCCGCTTCTGCGTTTCGACGGATTCGAGGCGCGGGCGCGCGGCGTCAGGGCGATGCTGCCGCATGTCGACGAGCTGCGCCCGGTCCATAATCTCAACGCGCTCGGTGATCTCGTCGCTGCGCTCGGCGATGGCCGCAGCAGCGGTGGCGATCCGCGGCGTTTCCTGCCGGAGGGACATCATGGCACACGACATTGACGAGATCGATCCGCTGACGATCGCCGAGACGTGGCTTGACGAGGGCCGCAAGGTTGCGGTCGCAACCGTCGTGGAGACCTGGGGTTCGGCGCCGAGACCCGTCGGCAGCCATCTGGTGATCGACGGCGAGGGCAATTTCCACGGTTCCGTCTCCGGCGGCTGCGTGGAAGGTGCGGTCATCACCGAGGCCCTCGACGTGCTCGAAAAGGGCGAGCCGAGGATGCTCGAATTCGGTGTGGCCGACGAGACGGCCTGGCGAGTCGGGCTTTCCTGCGGCGGCCGCATCCGCGTCTACGTCGAAAGGCTCGGCTGATGGACCCGAGGCTCTTGAAGGAACTCAATGCGGCGCGGCAGGCACGCAAGGCGGCCGTGCTGGTGACCAGCCTCGATGATGGCCGCAGCCGCCTCGTGATCGAGGGCGCGACGATCGAGGGCGATCTCGGCCTGGAAGTCACGGCGCGCCTGCGCTCGGGCAAGTCGGGCTCGGTCGAGATCGACGGACACCCGCACTTCCTCAACGTCTACCTGCCGCCGCCACGCATCGTGGTGATCGGTGCGGTCCACATCAGCCAGGCGCTCTATCCCATGGCGCGCATCGCAGGCTTCGACCTGACGATCATCGACCCGCGGACGGCCTTTGCTACCGCCGAGCGGTTCGCCGGTGCCGATCTCGTCGCTGACTGGCCGGAGGATGCGCTGAAGGCTCGCCCGCTTGATGGCTATACGGCGCTTGCGGCGCTCACGCATGATCCGAAGATCGACGATTATCCCATTGCGGCAGCGTTGAAATCCGGATGCTTCTACGTGGGCGCGCTCGGCAGCCGCAAGACCCACGGAAAGCGGGTGGAGCGGTTGAAGGCCGAAGGTTTTGGCGACGGCGAGATCGCCCGCATTTCCGCGCCGATCGGCCTCGACATCGGGGCCGCGACCCCAGGAGAGATCGCGGTGGCGATCCTCGCCGACATCATCCAGGCGTTCCGCCGGCGTGAACTCGCACAGGAAGAGGCTCGCGGATGATCTTCGGCGAATTTCTGGTCGAGGGTTCAGTAGGGCTGATCCTCGCCCATTCGGTCCGGCTGCCGGAGGGGCGGCTCGGCAAGGGGCACAGGATTACCGACGCCGATGTGGCGCGGCTCCAGGCGGCCGGCGTGGCGTTGGTCATCGCCTGCCGCGTTGAAGCGGATGACCTCGGCGAAGATGCCGCGGCGGCGATGCTGGCGGAGGCGATCGACCCCGCGCATCTGCGTTTCTCGCCG
>DATGWU010000701.1:0-5896 GCA_035299345.1 Rhizobium sp. | reverse complement strand
GGCAGCCGGTAGATCAGGCCGTCGCCGTTGATCACGAGATGCGCACCGCCCGGAGTCCAGTTCGGCGCCTCGACCAACGCCTCCGTCTGCCAGACGACGCGGGAGGTGCGGCTTTCGCAGTCGAATATCTCCACGGAACTGCGCATGCTCGCCTCCTTGTCGGAATCGGCGGAGTCAGCGGTCCCGGAACCGGTTGGTGATCGGGTAGCGCCGGTCGCGGCCGAAGTTCTTGCGGGTGATCTTGACGCCGGGCGCCGATTGCCGGCGCTTGTATTCGGCGAGGTAGAGCAGATGTTCGATCCGGTGCACGATCGCAACGTCATGACCGCGCGCGACGATTTCCTCCACCGACATCTCCTGCTCCACCAGGCATTCGAGGATGTCGTCCAGCACCGGATAGGGCGGCAAAGAATCCTGGTCGGTCTGGTTCGGCCGCAACTCTGCGGACGGCGCCTTGGAGATGATGTTGGCCGGAATGACCTCGCCCGCGGGGCCGAGCGCGCCTTGCGGTACGTTCTTGTTGCGCCAACCCGAAAGCGCATAGACCTGCATCTTGTAGAGGTCCTTGACCGGATTGAAGCCACCGTTCATGTCGCCGTAGAGCGTCGCATAGCCGACCGACATTTCCGACTTGTTGCCGGTCGTCACGACCATCGCACCGAACTTGTTGGAGATCGCCATGAGGATCGTGCCGCGCGTGCGTGCCTGCAGGTTCTCCTCCGTAACGCCCGGTTCGGTTCCCTCGAAGAGCTCCGAGAGCGCCGAAATGAAGGCATCGACCGGCTCGCCAATCGGCACGATGTCGTAGTGGCAGCCGAGCGCCTTAGCGCAGGCCGCGGCATCCGAGAACGAGCTCTCTGAAGTGTACCGGTAGGGCAGCATGACCGTCCGCACCCGCTCGGCGCCGAGCGCATCGACGGCAATCGCCGCGCAGAGCGCCGAATCGATGCCGCCCGAAAGGCCGATCACCACGCTCTTGAAACCGTTCTTGTTGACGTAGTCGCGCAGGCCGAGCATGCAGGCGCGGTAATCCGCCTCCTCGTTCTCCGGCACATGGGCGATCGGCCGTTCCTCGCAACGCCAGCCGTCGG
Source organism: Rhizobium sp. (assembly GCA_035299345.1). Lineage (GTDB taxonomy): Bacteria > Pseudomonadota > Alphaproteobacteria > Rhizobiales > Rhizobiaceae > Allorhizobium. The sequence continues at coordinate 4,805 of DATGWU010000701.1, read as the reverse complement.
CACTGCGCTTCCAGGTCGTGACCAGGAGCTCGGCCTCGAACTGGTTCATCTGAAAGGCGAGTGACTTGTCGGCGTTGAAGGCGAAGCTTGCGCCGTCGAAGACGAGCTCGTCCTGCCCGCCCACCTGGTTGGCGTAGACGAGCGGCAGTCCACACTCGATCACCTGCTTCAGGGCGATCTGGTAGCGCACGTCCATTTTCGCCCGGTAATAGGGCGACCCGTTCGGCACCAGGAGGATTTCCGCCCCCGCTTCGGCGAGCGTCTCGCAGACGCCGAGATCGCCCCAGATATCCTCGCAAACCGGGATACCGATGCGGATTCCGCGGAAATTCACTGGACCTGGCATCTCACCGGCAGCAAAGACGCGCTTCTCGTCGAATTCGCCGTAGTTGGGCAGGTCGATCTTGTCACGGGTCGCGACGATCTGCCCCCGGTCGAGAACGGCAACCGAATTGTGCCGGCTTTTCTCGCCCTGCCGCGGGAAGCCGATGACCACGCCCGGCCCGCCGTCGGCGGTGTCTGCCGCCAATTGCTCCACTGCCACGAGGCAATTCCTGAGGAAAGCCCGCTTCAGCACGAGATCCTCCGGCGGATAGCCGGAGAGGAAGAGCTCGGTGAAGAGCACGAGATCGGCGCCGGCGGCGGCGGCCTGGCCGCGCACCTCGCGAGCCTTGGCGAGATTGCCGGCGACGTCGCCGACAGTCGGATTGAACTGCGCGATTGCGATGCGAAGAGTGTCGGGGCGGTTCATGGTGTCGCTCATACCTCTCGTTTAACGCGAGCCGGACGCAGCCGCAACGCCACAAGACCGAATCCGGCGCGGAAAACAGCGTGGAACTTTCTCATGAACGGCCGGTTCATCTGGCGTTCATGACGGTTATGTGACAGAGGAACGACAGTTTTCCGACAGCCGCCCAAACTTGGAGAGTGCCTTGGTTGAGATCGTTTCCGATCCGGCTATTTCCATCACGCCCGACAGGGCCGTCGCTTCCGCCGCCGCGAAGGCGAACCGACGGGACGGCTATGCCTGGGCGGCGGTTCGCCTCGGCAATCTTCTACTTCTCGCGATCCTCACGGTTCTGACGACGGAGTGGATTGCTCGCGGTAATCTTCATGAGGCCCTGCGCTTCCTGATCGCCACGGACCGGCCCGGCCCGGCAGCGGTCGGCATCCTCTTCCTGCTTTTTGCGGCAACCGATGCGCTTCTCGGTCGCGCCTACCAGTCCGCGCTGGTCCTGGTGCCGCTCGCCGTCATTCCCGCCCTCATATCGGCCCAGAAGCAGCTTTTCCTGTCCGACCCGCTCTATCCGAGCGACATGCTGTTCGGCCGCCAGATCCTGCAACTGCTGCCGGTCATGGTGGCGGCACGGCCTTACCTGGCGGTGGCGATCGGCTGCTGCCTGGTCGCGGCGCTGGTCGCCCTCGTCTATCTGTGGTTTTTCGCCTGGCGCCGTTTTCCGTCGCTTTCCCGTCCGGCAAAGCTCTTCCGCCTGCTGGTCGGCGTGCCGCTCATCGGCGGCTTCCTCTCGCTGATGGACTATGCCGAATATTCGCCGCTGCGCGACCGCTTGAACATCATTCCGATGATGTGGGACCAGCGTGAGAATTATCTGCACAACGGCTTCCTGCTTGCCTTTGCCTTCAACCTGCCGATGGCGAACGTCACCGCGCCGGAAGGCTACGGAGTGCAGGCGATCGACGCCATTCCGCAGGGCGCGCCGCTCGCCGTGACGGATACCGGCGAACATCCTGACGTCATCATGCTGATGAGCGAGTCACTGTGGGATCCGACCCGGCTCGGCAATGTCCGGCTTTCGCCCGACCCCATGCCGACGATCCGCAAGAATGCGTCGGGCAACATCTTCTCGCCCGAGTTCGGCGGCATGACGGCCAATGTCGAATTCGAGGCGCTGACTGGCTTCTCCAACGCGTTCCTGCCCTACGGTAGCATCCCGTATCAGCAGTATGTCCGCGGTCCGGTCCCGTCACTCGCCACCTTCTTCCGCTCGAAGGGCTACGTCGCCAAGTCGTTCCATCCGTTCCAGAGCTGGTTCTGGAACCGCGCCAACGTCTACGAGTCCTTCGGCTTCGAGAGCTTCCTGTCGGAAGAAAACATGCCGGTGATGGACAAGCGCGGCATCTTCGCCTCCGACGAAGCATTCACCAAGGAAGTCATGCGGGCGGCCGATCGCACTCAAAAGCCTTTCTTCTTCTTCGGCGTGACCCTGCAGGGCCACGGCCCCTACGAGCCGAACCGCTACGCCAAGAACACCGTTGCGATCGACGGCCCGACGCTCTCGCAGGCCAGCACGCAGTCGCTCGCGACTTACGCCCAGGGCGTCCGCGAAGCAGACCAGAGCCTGAAGATGCTGATGGACTGGGCCAAGAAGCGCCGGCGTGAAACGATCATCGTCATCTTCGGCGACCATCTGCCGCCGCTCGGAACCGTCTATACGGAAAGCGGCTATATGGCCGACCAGGTGGCCACCCGCTCGGCTCCGCTCGACGTCATGAAGCGCGAACACGAAACGCCGCTGGTCGTCTGGTCCTCGAAGAAGGGCGTGCAGAAGGACATTGGCTCCATCAGCCCCGCCTTCCTCTCCTATCATGTCGTGAAGCTCGCCGGCTATGAGCATCCCTTCTACACCGGCATCCTTGGCACGGTTCACGCACGTTACGAAGCAATAGACCGCCATCAACTGGTCGAGCGCGCCGGCGGCGCCGTCCCGAACTGGTCGAAGGCCGGCAAGAAGCTCGACCCGATCGTTCGTGACTACCGCTACCTGCAGCACGACATGATGTTCGGCGAAGGCTTCAGCGCGGAGCGCTTCTTCCCCGAACAGACCGAACGTCTCTCCGCACCGGCCTCCTGACGGGACATCTGCGGGTCGACGTTTTTCCCAAAACCAGAAAAACGTTGACACACAAAGGATCTATAAATCTCTTAGGAGGAGAAGATGACCTTCTCCGGGCCTCCTGCGCGTCCGTAACGCACGGTACGGCCCACGTTTTCTGATGACCTGCTGATTTTTGTTTTCGAGCATCCCCATGCGACCCCTTACCCGTGCCGAAATCGTTAGCCATCCGCTGTTCCCTGCCATCGAAAAGCAGATCGCAGACCATCTGATCGGCATCCACCTGCGCACGCCGCGGCTTTCACGGTTGAAGGCGAGCCACCGCAAGTGGCTGATGACGCAGTCGCTCTACGCGCTGAACCTGCAGCGCTCGGATGACGATCCGCTCTCGGGCCTTACCGCCACGCGTTTCGTCGAGGTCGTGATGAAAGTCGGCGCGGCGAGCCGCAACACCGCAACCGCCTATCTGGCGGAACTCGTCGCCTACAAGTTCCTGCGCGACGTGCCCGGCGTGCCGGACCGCCGTGTGCGGGTCCTCGAAGCGACAGAGCCCAGCAATGCGGGCATGATCAGCTGGTTCACGGCGCATATGGCCTGTCTCGACCGCCTGGACGGCGGCAACCGCGAGGCAACCGGCAACGCAGACCCGCGCATCTTCCGCATCGCCCAGCCGTATGCGGCGGCCAAGCTCGTCGAGCACCCCGACTGGCGCGATCCGCCGGAGACGATCGGACACTTCCTCTGGTCCGACCTCGGGGGCATTGTGCTCCACGACCTGATCTCGCGTATCGACGGGTATGATCCGGCAGCCGAAAGAACCTTCGTCGGGCCGACGACGCTGGCGGAGCTTGGAACAAGCTACACCGTCTCGTCGACGAACCTGAAGCGCATGTTCAAGAAGGCTGAGACGGACGGGCTGCTCGGCTGGGAACTGCCGCGCCGCCGCGGCAGTCTGTGGCTCTCCCGCCGTTTCGTCGGCGACTACTTCCACTGGCAGTCGACGAAGTTCGCGGCGCTGGAGGAGGCGTTCCACCACGCCGTCGAAAAGCTTCGGCGGGAGGACGAACGCCTCGCCGGCGGTCAGTCGCCAGTCGCCGCGGACGTCCTTCCGGCAGAAAATCTCGGCGCACTGTCGGCGACGTCGTAGTAGTCGCCCTTGTCGGCGCAGTAGATGTGATAGCCGAAACGAAGCCCGGTCGGCTGGTCGAAGGCACCCGCCATCACGGATAGATAGTGGGCACCGTCCGCCTCCCAGAAGAGCGCCGAACCGCAGGTTCGGCAGAAGCCCCTGCGCGCCGCCGCGCTGGAACGATACCAGCTGACATTCTCCCCGCCTTCGATCTCCAGTCGATCCCTGTCGACGTTCGTCGCCGCATAATACAGACCGGTCTGCCGACGGCATTGCGAGCAATGACAACCGATGATGTCCGCGAGCTCACCCTTCGCGCGGAAACGGACAGCACCGCAATTGCAACGTCCCTCATGGTCCTGGACCATTGCTTCCTCCTTCAAGAAAATTTTTGACGATAGACAACTTTATATTTCGCAAGGACAAGTCAAATTCAAACCGCTTATTTAACGGATTAGAAAAACGATACATATACAATATAAGTAATATAAATACAGGAGGCATTCCGTTGGAGCGCAATATAAAACGGGACACCGGGGGTGCCTCTGCCATCGAGTTCGCGATTGTCGCGCCCATATTCATCATGATCGTGCTTACCATGATCGGCTACGGGATCTATCTCAGCGCGGCCCACGCCGTCCAGCAACTCACCTCCGATTCGGCACGCTCGGCCGTCGCAGGACTTACGGCGACCGAGCGCTCGCAACTGGCCAGGGACTATATCTCCGCCGAGGCCGGCCGCTATTCCTTCATCGACACCACGGCGATGGCCGTGAAGGTAGATGACGATCCCGACAATCCGAGCCAGTTCACCGTCACCA
>DATGWU010000700.1:0-4998 GCA_035299345.1 Rhizobium sp. | reverse complement strand
CGCAGCCGTCGTCGCCGTCGCGGCTTTGCTCGGCCTTTTCTTCCTGTGGCTGCGCCAGCCGCCGCTCGTCGGCTTCATCGCCGCAGGCGTGGCACTCGGACCAACCGGCGCCGGGCTGATCTCCAGTTCCGAGAACGTCGCAGTGCTGGCCGAAATGGGTGTCGTGGTGCTGCTCTTCTTCATCGGCATGGAACTGTCGGTGAAGGCCTTCGTGCTGTCGCTCCGGCAGGCGCTTCTGGTGATGGCCGGGCAGTTGCTCGCCGCCATGGTGCTCGCGCTCGGGATCGCCACGCTCTCCGATGCCTCCAATTCCGAGACGATCATCCTCGGCTTCATTATCGCGCTCTCCTCGACGGTCGTCGCCATGAAGATGCTCGAAGAGATGGGGGTGCTGCGTGGTGACGCCGGGCGGATCGCCGTCGGCGTGCTGATCGCGCAGGACATCGCCGTGGTGCCGATGCTGATCTTCGTTTCGAGCCTCGGCGGTGAGGAAGTCGACTACCGGCTGATCGCGATCCGCATGGCGGTGGCGCTGGCGCTGCTCGGCGGACTCCTGTGGTGGTTCGGCCGGCACATGAAGCTCAAGGTACCCTTTGCCGAGGCGATCGAGGACAAGGTGGAGATGCTGGCGCTCGGTGCGCTCGCCGTCTGCTTCACCGCTGCCGCGATTTCCGGTGTGGCCGGGCTTTCGCCCGCCTACGGCGCCTTCCTCGCCGGCATCATCGTCGGCAACTCGACGCTGCGCAGCCGGGTGATCCCGGTGATCGAGCCGATCCAAAGTCTGCTGCTCGTCATCTTCTTCCTGTCGATCGGCCTGTTGATCGACCTCGACTTCATCGCCGAACGCTTCTGGCAGGTGCTGTTCGTCTCGCTCTTCGTGATTGCGGCGAAATCCGCGCTCAACATCTTCCTCCTGCGCAAGACCGGGTCGAGCCCGCAGACGGCGCTGGTCGCCGGCCTGTCGATGGCGCAGATTGGCGAATTTTCCTTCGTGCTGTCGTCGGCGGGCTATGCGGCGGGCGCGCTCGGATACGACCTCTTCCGGCTGTCGATCGCCGTCTCGGCCGTCTCGCTGCTCGTCTCGCCGCTCTGGGTCAATGTGATGCACCGGCTGGAGAACATGGCCTCCGAGGGGCTCGAGAATTACCGGCAGGCGCTCGCCGTCGCCTATGCGCACGAGCTTCACGAGGTGAGCCGCGGGCGCGACGTGCTGGCCCGCGGCGTCGACTGGGTGCGGGTCCGCCTCAGGGCCGCCCGCGTTGCCTATGAACAGCGTCGCCGCGCGCGTCGCGGCGACGACAACTGATTAACCCTCAGAGGGCATTGAGGAGCGCGGGCGTCGCCCAGCCGTCGGCGGGGATGCCGAGGCGCTGCTGTTCCTTCTGCACGGCGACACGGGTGCCTGCGCCGAGGATGCCGTCGATCTCGCCGACCTCGTGGCCGAGGGCCTGCAGGCGCGTCTGCAGGGCCTTCATCTCGGTGTCGCTGAGGCCGGGTTCCGGATTACCCTTCTGGTAGGGCTCAGCTCCCATCAGACGGGTGGCGAAATAGGCGGCCGAGGTCGTGTAGATGAACGACTTGTTCCATTCGAGATAGACGCTGAAATTCGGGTAGGTGAGGAAGGCAGGCCCCTTGCGACCCTGCGGCAGGACGAGACCGACGGGCAGGGCGGCGGAGGCAGTGTTGCCGTCACGCGGCGAAACACCGAGCGCGAACCAGTCGCCGGCGGTCATGCCGCCTTCGAGGCCGGTCTTTTCCCACGGAAGGTTTTCCGGAAGGGTGACTTCCTGGATCCACGGCTCGCCGGCGCGCCAGCCGAGGCTCTGGATGAAGCGGGCGGCTGTCAGGATCGCATCCGGGGAACTCTTCTTGACGTTAACGTGGCCGTCACCGTCGCCGTCGAGGCCGTAGGCGACGATGTCCTTCGGCAGCATCTGCACCTGGCCGATCTCGCCCGCCCAGGCGCCGGTATTGGTCGAGGGGTCGAGGTCGCCGTGCTCGACCATGGTGATGAGGTTCAGGAGCTGCGGCCGGAAGAGCTCCGGACGGCGGCAGTCGTGGGAGAGCGTCACCAGCGCGTTGCGGGTGTTGAAATCGCCCTGGACGGCGCCGAAGTCCGTCTCCATCGCCCAGAAGGCGGTGATGACGCCGGGCGGTACACCGTAATCGCGTTCGGCTTTGCCGAAGACGTCGGCATAGTCCCGCATCTTCTGCCGGCCGATGTCGAGACGCGCCTGGCTGACGGTGCGCTTGGAAAATTCGAGGAAGGTCTGCTTGAAGACGCCCTGGGCGCGGTCGCGCGAGAGTACCTTCTGGTCGATCGCAGCACCGGCGAGCGCCCGCTCGGCGGCGTCGGGGGATGCGCCGTTCGACACGGCCTCGGCCGTCACGCCTTGCAGGAAGGCGGCGAGATCGCCGCCGCACTCGGCCGCGCCGGCAACGGCGGTGGAGGCGAGCAGGCTCGCGAGGGTGACGAAGGTGGTCAGGCGGGTACGGGCGGACATGCGGACTTCCTCATGGGTTTCGGTGGAGGTGGTATCGGAAGAGATTTTGGCCAAAGCGAGGAAAGGTCGCCGGCGTCGCGCGTCCTTATGGCACTCGGGCGTCACGCCCGGTCGCCGAACGTTCCTGCGCGGGATCCCGTTACTGCGAGACGGAAGCGACCCATTTCTTCCAGTTCTGCTCGGTGCCGGCGAACACATTGATGTCGGTCTGGCCGCGGATGCCCGGCACGACGCCGGTCGAGGTATACTGCCAGAAGGCCCATCGACGGTCGGCATAGATGTCCTGCGGGTGCTTTGCCACGGAGCGGACCCAGAAATGATAGTCCTGGAAATAGCCGGCGAGGTTGTCGCGATGGAAATCGACCGAAGTGTAGATGATCGGCCGCTTGCCGTAATAGGCCTCGATCCGGTCCATGAACCGCTTCATCTCGGCGCGCACGGTGGCGGCGTCCGGCCTGAGCGTGCAGGTCTTGGAGGTCGGGTTCCACTCGACGTCCAGCACCGGCGGCAGGTGCATCGAGGCCTTCGGCACGTTGCGGATGAACCAGTCGGCCTGTTCGTCGGCGGTCGAGCAGAAATAGTAGAAATGGTAGGGCGCGTGCGCCAGGCCGGCGGCGGCGGCACTGCGCCAGTATTCGTCGAAGCGCGAGTCGACCCGGTCCTTGCCCTCGGTCGCCTTGATGAACACGAAGGAGACGCCGGACTTGCGCACAGAGGCCCAGTTTACGTCGCCGTTCCACTTGGAGACGTCGATGCCGTGGACCTTGTGCCGGTAGGGTGTGTTGTCGCCGAAATCCTGCGGGTCGGTGTCCTGAAAGCGCGGCTTGATCGACGATGTTTCCATCAGATCATAACTCGCGGAGGTGCAACCGCCGAGAAGCAGGAAAAGGGGCAGGAACGCCAGGACAAGCAACCGCATCGAAGGCCCGTAGATGATATTTGAACCGTACTCCTGAGGCGGCGCACACGAACGCAGGACACAACAGGTGCAGGCCCAATTGTGGCACTATCATCGTTAAAAAGCGGTTATTTGCAACTGCCGATATCAGCCGGGCATCCGGACGACCGCAAGCCAGGCATAACCGCGGCCCACGGTTTCGAAGCGGAGGGCCGCCCCGGCAGCCTTCGCCCGTGTTTCCAGGGCCTCCCGCAGGGTCGCGCGCGGGGTGACGTGGAAGCGGGAGAGCCAGGCGTTGAGCAGGCGGCGAAACCAGGCCGGCAGCCGCTCCTGCTGGCCGAAATCGACGATATGCAGCGAGCCGTCGGGGGCGAGCGCCACAATTGCCGCGTCGATCGCGCCCTCCCAGTTGGGGATCATCGAGAGCGCGTAGGAGATCATGATACGGTCGAAGCCGGTGGTCCCGAACTCTCCGGCGGAAAAGTTCGTCGCGTCTGCGAGACGGAGTACGGGGAGCGGCAGGCCGCGGAAATTGCGTTCGGCCTGGGAGAGCATCTCGGCGGAGATGTCGAGGCCGAAGAGCCTGGCACCCGGATAACGGCGGGCGGCGAGCAGGAGATTGCGGCCGGTGCCGCAGCCGACTTCGAGGAGGGAACCGTTTTCCGGCACAGTGAGTTCGCCGATCAACCGGTCGCGGCCGAGGAGATAGTATTTTCGCGTCAGGTCGTAGATGTGGCGCTGATATCGGTACATGCGGTCCATGCGGTCGGCATGGTCGTTGTGGTCGTCCTGCCCGAACAAGATCTCCGCCATCAGACTTTTCTCTCGTAGATGTGGAAGCCGCCGTAGATCGCCGAACGGTCCTCGGCGCAGAGCTCTCGCGAGCGTTCGGCAAGATAGTGCCACTGGTCGAGGAGGGCGGGCGAGAGACGGCCGTCGAGCACGCTGCGTTCGGCGGCGGTGCGGAAGATCACGCGCGCTCCGGGAGCGGCGGTGCGGGTGATCTCGCTCCACAGCGCGTTGAGCTGGCGGTCGTTCATCCAGTCCTGGGCGTCGAGGAGGACGAAGCGGTCGACGCTTGCCGCCGGCTTGCCGGCGAGAAGTTCGGTGAAGCTCGCGTGATGGACGGCGACGCGCCCGGCATTGGTGCGGATCGCGGCATAGTTTTCGCGGGCGAAACAGGTGGGGAGCCGCCCCTCGTCGGGAGAAGGATAGCGGCGGGCGAAGGCCTGCCAGGCGAACCAGTTCTCGGCGATGGGGAAGTCGCAGGCGAGCTTTTCGAGGCGGCTCTTGAGGACCGGGGCGATGCTCTCGCCTTCCGAAAGGCTGGCGAGCTCGTCATATTGCTGCGGCGGGATGCCGAGGCCGAAGAGCGAACTCTTCCGCCGCGTGATCCAGCGCACCAGCGGTTTATCGAAGAGCGGGGCGACCCGCGTATCGAAATAGTGCCGCTGCTCGGACAGCGTTTTCGCCTTCGTGATGCCATCGAGGCGAACGCCGTGCAGGGAAGCGAGCAGATGGCCGGCGGCGATGAAGCGCCCGAGCAGGCCGGTGCGGCAGAAGTTGCCGTTGAAGGCGGTGATCCGGCGGCGACCG
>DATGWU010000699.1:0-4273 GCA_035299345.1 Rhizobium sp. | reverse complement strand
CGTATGACCGGACCGCATCAGCACGCCGCCTTCGCGGGCGACCAGCGGGAAGATGTGGCCGGGGCGGACGAAATCGGCGGCGCCGACATTCGGATTGGCGAGGTTGCGCACGGTCAGCGTGCGGTCGTCGGCGGAAATGCCGGTGGTCGTGCCGTGCTTGAAGTCAACCGAGACGGTGAAGGCCGTCGTATGCGCGCTGTCGTTTTCGGCGACCATGGCGCTGAGGTTGAGGCGCTTTGCCTCCTCGCGCGGCATCGGGGCGCAGACGATGCCGGAGGTGTGGCGGACGATGAAGGCCATCTTTTCCGGCGTGCAGTGGACGGCGGCGACGATCAGGTCGCCTTCGTTCTCCCGGTCGTCGTCATCGACGACCACGACGATTTCGCCCGCCTCGAAGGCGCGGATGGCATCGACGACGCGGCTCTGGTCATAGCTCATGGGAAATCCTCACTTCAGCCGGCCGGTCTGGCCGCGATCTCGTAAGTAATGATCGGCGATGATGCATGCCAGCATCGCCTCGCCGACGGGAACTGCCCGGATTCCGACACAGGGGTCGTGACGGCCCTTGGTGCGCACGTCGACATTGTTGCCGTCGGCGTCGATCGACTTGCGCTCGGTGAGGATCGAGGAGGTCGGCTTGATGGCGAAGCGCGCGATCACCGGCTCGCCGGTCGAAATGCCGCCGAGGATGCCGCCGGCATGGTTCGACAGGAAGAGTGGCTTGCCGTCATTGCCCATGCGCATCTCGTCGGCGTTTTCCTCGCCGGTGATCTCGGCCGCACCGAAGCCGTTGCCGATCTCCACACCCTTGACGGCGTTGATCGACATCAGGCCGCTCGCGATGTCCTGGTCGAGCTTGCCGTAGATCGGCGCGCCGAGCCCTGCGGGAACGCCTTCGGCGACGATCTCGACCACCGCGCCCACCGAGGAGCCGGCCTTGCGGATGCCGTCGAGATAGTCTTCCCAGACCGGAACGATCTCGGGATCGGGCGCGAAGAACGGGTTTTCGCCGACCTGCGCCCAGTCCCAGTTGGCGCGGTTGATCTTGTGCTTGCCGATCTGCACCAGCGCGCCGCGAATGGTGACGCCGGGGATGACGAGGCGGGCGATGCCGCCGGCGGCCACACGGGCGGCCGTCTCGCGGGCGGAGGAGCGTCCGCCGCCACGATAGTCGCGGATGCCGTATTTGACGTCATAGGTGTAGTCGGCATGTCCCGGACGGTATTGCCGGGCGATCTCGCCGTAGTCCTTCGAGCGCTGGTCGGTGTTCTCGATCAGGAGCGAGATCGGCGTACCGGTGGTGACGAAGGAACCGTCCTCCTGCGGCATCACGCCGGAGAGCACCTTGACCAGGTCCTCCTCGCGCCGCTGGGTGACGAAGCGCGACTGGCCGGGCTTGCGCTTGTCGAGCCATGCCTGCAGGTCCTCCTGGCGGAAGCGGAGGCCGGGCGGGCAGCCGTCGACGACGGCGCCGAGCGCCGGCCCGTGGCTTTCGCCCCAGGTGGTGACGCGGAACAGGTGACCGAAGGTATTGTGCGACATGTCTCAAAGGTCCGGAACTGGGGCGGCCGGGCCGCCTTCTCTATCGGGCCACACACATAGTGGAAAACCGCCGGGAGGGGAAAGGCTTTTTCCTCTCGCCGGCGCCGGCGGACGGCGGGCGCCGTCATGCCTCCCGTGCGATCGACGTGCCTGTGCGCCGGGCGGCGAAGCGGGCGAACTCCGCAAAGGGAAGCGGCTTTGCAAAGGCATAGCCCTGCAGTTCGTCGCAGCCGAGTGTTCTGAGCAGCTCGGCATGCGCCGGCGTCTCCACCCCTTCGGCGATCGTCTCGACGCCGAGCGAGCGGGCGATGTCGATGATCGAGCGCACCAGCGCGCGCTCCTGCGGCGAGGTGAGGATCGGCATGACCAGCTGCCGGTCGATCTTCAACCGCTTCGGCTTCAGGCGCAGCAGGCTGACGATGGACGTATGGCCGGTGCCGAAGTCGTCGATCTCGATGTCGATGCCGAGCGCCTTGATGTCGGCGAGGTTGGCGCTCGCCGGATCGTCGCTGTCGTCGAGGAAGATCGATTCCACGAGTTCGAAGGCGACCTCGCCCGGCCGGATGCTGAGGCCGCGGAGCTGGTCCGCCAGCGCCGGATCGTGCAGCCGCCGCGAGGAGACGTTGACCGATATCCGCGGCAGGTCGATGCCTTCCGCCAGCCAGCGCATCTTGTCGCGCAGCGCCGTCTCCAGAACCATCTGATCGATGCGCGCCATGACGTTCAGCTCCTCGGCGAGCCGCAGGAACCGCCCCGAAGCGAGAATGCCCTGGTCGGGATGGTTCCAGCGCACCAGCGCTTCAGCGCCCGTGAGCCGCATCGTCGTCGCGTCGAATTGCGGCTGGTACCAGACGGTGAATTCGTCGCGTTCGAGGCCTGCGAGGATGTCGTCGGCGAGCCGCTTGCGGGTCACGATGTTGGCCTGGAGCGCCTGGGAGAAGAATTCGTAGCCGTTCCGTCCCTTTTCCTTGGCCTGGTAGAGGGCGATGTCGGCGTTGATCAGCACCTTGCGCGGGTCGGAGCCGATCCCCTGCGACCGGGCGATGCCGATCGACACGCCGCAGCGGCAGGAGAAGCCGTCGAAGTCGACGGGCTTGCGCATCTCCTCGATGATCCGCTCGCTGAGCAGCGAAAGCTCCTCCGTCGTCACCGGACGGGTGATCAGGATCACGAATTCGTCGCCGCCGATGCGTGCCACCAGGTCGCCGCTCTCGACGGCCCGAGAAAGGATGTCGGCCGTATGGGTGAGAACCGCGTCGCCGGCGGCGTGGCCGAGCGTGTCGTTGATCTCCTTGAAGCGGTCGAGGTCGAGATGCAGGATCGCAAACCGCGTGCCGCGCCCGGCCGCGCTGCGGACGAGCCGGTCGAGTTCGTCGTCGAGCTTGCGGCGGTTGGCGAGCGCCGTCAGCGGATCGTGCAGCGCGTTGAACTCGATCCGGTTCTTGGCAAGCTCGAGCTCGATGTTGCGGGCGTCGGCCTCGGCCTTCGCGGCGCGCAGCTCCTCGGCGAGAAGGGCGTCCGCGGTGACGTCGAAGGCGATGCCGATGATCTTTTCCTTGCCGTCCCTGCCGACATGCACCTGGCCGACCGAGCGGACATAGCGCGGCTCGCCGTTCGGCAAGAGGATCTGCTGCAGCGTGTTGATCGTCGTTGCGGTTTCGAGCGCCTTGTTGGTGGCGGCGAGCACCCGCTCGCGGCAGTCGGGATGCAGGCAGGAGAGCCAGCCCTGCTGATTGAGGCGCTTCGGGCTGTAGGGAATGCCGTAGAGCTGGTGCATCCGCTCGTCCCACAGCGCCGTCGCGGAGACGGGATCGGCTTCCCAGATGCCGCAATTGTAGGAGGCGAGCGCGAGGTCGAACTTGTGCGAGAGTTCGGAGAGCTCCTGTTCGCGGCTCGACAGTTCGTCGAGCGCCAGCTCGAGTTCGGCATTCTTGATGTCGCTCGTCTGCTTGGCATCGCGCAGCGTCTGCGTCATCGCTGCGTCCGCGGTGACGTCGAGGACGACGCCGGTCAGCCGGCTCTCGCCTTCCTCCCCGACGGAATGGGCGCCGACCGACCGGAGGTGGCGCACGGTGCCGTCGGGCAGCACGACCCGATAGTCGAGGTCCGTGGTATCCGTGACCGCGATGCAGCTGTAGGCAAAGGCCTGCGCCTCGACCCTTTCGCGGTCGTCTGGATGGATCGACGCGGTCCAGTCGGAGATCCGGTCCTCGTCGTCTGCAAAGCTCGGCGCACGTCCGTGGAGGGTCGCGCTCCGGTCGTCCCAGAGAAGCACGTGGCCGTCCAGCTTCACCTCCCAGATGCCGATATCGGCCGAGTCCATCGCCAGATTCAGGCGCTGGGAAAGTTTGCGCAGCTTCTTCTCGCGCTGCTTGAGCTCGGCGACATAGCGGTTGCGGTCGCGAAACAGGATACCGGTGACGGCGGCCGGAATCATGATCGCCGCGCCGGCGAGGAAGATCGCCAGGCGGATCGCGATGCGGTTCTCCGGAGGCGTGTCCCAGCCGCCCTGCGGTGCTGCCAGGATTTCGAAAGTGCCGCCGGGCACGTCGAGCCGCGCGGTCGCCGGCGCCGCGCCGGTCGCGAAGCGTGGCCCGATGTCGACGGGTGCCGCCTCCGGTGCGATATGCCTGATCGACCATTGCAGGTCTGCAAGCGGAAGAGGTCCCGCCGTCGGCATTCCGTTGTCCGGCTGCAGCAGGCCGCTCGCCTGGAGGAGACCCCGGGCATC
>DATGWU010000698.1:0-4685 GCA_035299345.1 Rhizobium sp. | reverse complement strand
CGATCCCGCCGATCCGCTCGGCGAGAACCGCCCGCTCGACGACAAGCGCTTCGCCATCGACCATTTCGAAACGAAGCTCTTCCGCCTCGCCGGCGGCTTCCAGACGGAAAGCGGGCGCGCGCTCGCACGCGAGCGGCACGAGCGCCTCCGCCACGTCCTCGACCTTTTCATCGACGAAATCTGAGGGATCATCATGCAGGTCAGCCAACTGAACATCTATCCGCTGAAGAGCGCCCGCGGCATTCCCCTGCCGGCCGCCTCGATCGACGCCCGCGGACTTGCCGGAGACCGGCGGATGATGCTGACGGGGCCGGACGGCCACTTCGTCACCCAGCGCGAGCTGCCGGAGCTTGCCCGCCTCACGGCGCTGCCCGCCACTTCCCACCTCATGCTGCGCCTCGACGACGGCCGCGAGATGATGGTGGCGCCGCCCCATCCAGAGCGCCGCATGGACGTCGCCGTATGGAAATCGATCGTCAGCGCCGCGGTCGCCGACGACAGCGTCAATACCCGCCTTTCGGAATGGTTCGGACGGGAGCTGAAGCTCGTCTTCTTCGACGGCGAGGCGCACCGTACCGCGAGCGCCGAATGGGCCGGCCCGGAGACGCCGGTCTCGTTCGCCGACGGCTACCAGGTGCTCGTCACCACGACCGGTTCTCTGAAGGCGCTCAATGCCGACATGGAGGCGCACGGCGAGGGCTCCGTCGGCATGGAACGTTTCCGCCCGAACATCGTCATCGACTGTGACGAGGCCTGGGCGGAGGACCGCTGGGCGGCCATCGAGATCGCCGGTGTGCGGCTCGATCTCGTCAAGCCGTGTTCACGCTGCGTGATCACCACGCAGGACCAGTCGACCGGTTCCCGCGAGGGCGCAAGCCCGAAGCCGGCGATGGGGCGCCTGCGCATGTCGGCCGACCGCCGCGTTCCGGGCCCGCTCTTCGGCTGGAACGCCGTGCCCCGCGGCGAGGGCAGGCTTGCAACCGGCGATGTGGTGACCATCCTCGATACGCGAACCGAAGGCTGGGCGATCAAGCAGCGGTGACCACCGCTGGCCCCCGACCCATCAAATCACCGCACCCCAACATTGACAGCCATCAATTCCCCTGATGGTTCATTCAGGAAAACGCGCTTTTCCGTGATCCTGAGGCGCACTATCGTCTGCTGCCGACACAGGAGACGGAATCCATGACGACTACGACCACGCGAAACCCCATGCCCTGGCTGATCATCGTCAGCGGCTCGCTGATCGCGATGATGACCTTCGGGCCTCGCTCGGCCATGGGTTTCTTCCAGTTGCCGATGCTTTCCGACACCGGCTGGGACCGCTCGACCTTCGGGCTTGCGATGGCGATCCAGAACCTCGCCTGGGGGCTCGGCCAGCCGTTCTTCGGCGCGCTCGCCGACAAGTACGGCACCGGGCGGGTACTGACCCTTTCCGGCCTGCTCTATGCCGCCGGCCTCACCATCATGGCCCATGCGTCCTCGCCGGCCTGGCTGCATATCGGTGGCGGCCTGCTGGTCGGCCTTGCGGTCGCCGCGGGGTCGTTCGGCATCGTGCTGTCGGCCTTTGCCCGCAATGTCACGCCCGAACAGCGCTCCTTCGCCTTCGGTATCGGGACTGCCGCAGGATCGGCCGGCATGTTCCTCTTTGCACCGCTCAGCCAGGCGCTGATCTCGAACTTCGGCTGGTCGGACAGTCTCGTCTGGCTCGGCGCCCTGATGCTCATCGTGCCGCTGCTCGCCTACCCGCTGCGCGGCAATGCCAATTCCGGCACCCAGTCGAGGGCGCAGGCCCAGCAAACGGTCGCCGGGGCCCTGCGGGAAGCCCTCGGTCACCGCAGCTACCTGCTGCTGACCAGCGGCTTCTTCGTCTGCGGCTTCCAGGTCGCCTTCATCACCGCCCACTTCCCGGCCTATCTCGGCGACATCGGCATCGACGCCCGCTATGCGGTGATCGCCATGGCGCTGATCGGCTTCTTCAACGTGATCGGCTCGCTCGCCTCCGGCTTCATCGCCCAGCGTTATTCGAAGCCCTACTTCCTTGCCTTCATCTATGTCGCCCGCTCGGTCGCCGTCACGGCCTTCCTGCTCCTGCCGCAAACGCCGCTCTCGGTCATCATCTTCGCGATCGTGATGGGGCTGCTGTGGCTTTCGACGGTGCCGCCGACCAATGCGCTCGTCGCCATCATGTTCGGCACGCGTCACCTCGGCCTGCTCGGCGGACTGGTGTTCCTCTCCCACCAGATCGGCTCCTTCCTCGGCGTCTGGATGGGCGGCTATCTCTACGACCGCATGGGTTCCTACGACACCGTCTGGTGGTTCGGCGTGGCACTCGGCGTGTTCGCCGCAATCGTCCACTGGCCGATCGCCGAACGTCCGGTGGACCGCGCACTGCCGGCGGCCGCATAAGGCTTCACGATCGAACACATTTTTTAGCAATTGCGGCAAAGGCGATGATTTTTTGCCGCAATGCACTCACAATCCCAGTGTCACAAAATATTATTTTATTTTTCACCCCCTGAAGGTTGACGGAGAAGCACCTCGCGCCTACCTTGAGCCAGCTGGTTCGATCGACGGACCAACAGTTTCAATCCGGGACGCCGATTAACGAGTCCCTGCCAAAAGGAGGTCAGCGAAATGCGTGTTGTATTCCTTCATGCCGCCCGTCCTTGGCATCTATCCCCCAATGGCGTGTGCACGGCCGGCAAATGCCGATCCGTGTGTCGAATGTGACGCCGAGCAATCACTGAACTTCACAAGCTGAGTCCAACGATTGTCCGCGCGGTATGCGTGGGCGGGGATATTGATTATGGAAAAGAGAGTTATCGAATATGCCGGAATCCCGGTCGGGATTTCCGTTCCGGACGGTGACCGGATCAAGTTCATCGCGGTCAAGTTTCCGGTCATCGAGCTGGATGGCGGCACCTACCGCAACATCGTCGAGCTGCAGCTGGCGATTCACGACCACATGAGGAAGAACGGTGGCGACGGTCAGGCGATGTTCTCGCAGGCCGCCAATGCGCTCTCCGGCGCGCCGGCGCGCAAGGCCTTCAATGCAGCCTGAAGAAAACCCTCGCGAGCCGCGCCGGGCGTGATGCCCCGCGGCTCGTAGACGTGCCTGCCGAGAAAGAATCCCGTCAGGCGAAAGGCATCCGCCAGGCTTTCGGACGTCGCCGCACTCGACCCACCGGCGGAAAGAAAAGGCGGCAGAGCCAGCATCTTGTCCGCCCAAGGCTCTCCTGCTTCCCGGCAGACGGCGCGGCC
This sequence comes from Rhizobium sp., assembly GCA_035299345.1. Lineage (GTDB taxonomy): Bacteria > Pseudomonadota > Alphaproteobacteria > Rhizobiales > Rhizobiaceae > Allorhizobium. Next base: position 1,421 of record DATGWU010000698.1, on the reverse strand, counting down.
GGATTTCGGAGAGACGTAGACGAGGTCTTCCCGCGTGCCGGTCGCCGCGCACTGGGCGAGATCGAGCCCGAAACCCAGATCGTTCAGCACTGCAAGCTCGAAGCGGATGAACAGCTCTCCCGCCGCCTGCGCCTCGTGCAGGTGGTCGAGGATGATGTCGAGCATGCCGAAGAGATGCGGATGCGGATCGCGCTCCGGAAGGAGCCTGAGCAGGGCCGCGAGCGCCTGCACGCCGTAAACTGCGGTCGCCGTCTCCATCAGCCTTGCGGCACGCAGCGTCAGGGGTTCCACCCGGTATTCACCGAGATGTTCGTCGAGGCGTGCCCGCCAGACGACGTCGAGGCGGTTTCCCGGTTGCAGCATCGGCTGCATGGTGCGGGAACGTCCGCCGCGCACGAGGCCGAGATGCCGGCCGTGCTCGCGGGTCATCATCTCGGCGATGATGCTCGTCTCGCCGTGGCGCCGGGCGCCCAGGAATATCGCTTCGTCAGTCCATTGCATGATCTCTTTCTATACCAGATCGACCGCCGGGCACAGGTCCGCCGGCAGAAGGAAAGCGACCCGGCGGCGATTTCCTGCCGCCTGCGCGATACATTTCATCAGGAATCGGTATAGTAGCCGGAGTACGACGCCCTTCCCGATGCGAGCTTCCCCCCGAATGTCATCTGACGACCGTCCGTCGACCGAACCCGCGCTGGAACCCGGCCTGCTGACACGGCTGCCGGCGGTGCTGCGCTGGGCGATCCTCCTCCTGTTCTCCGTCGTGCTCGCCGCGATACTCGAAGAGATCGGCATTCCCGGCGCCCTGCTGCTCGGCCCCATGCTGGCGGCGATCGCCGTCGCCACCAATGGCGCGCGTCTCTCCGTGCCGCGCATCCCCTACTTCGCCGCGCACTCGATGATCGGCTGCGTGATCGCCCGCGCACTGGACCTGAAAATCGCCGAAACCTTCCTGCACGGCTGGCCGCTCTTTCTCTCGGTCGTGCTGGCGATCGTGCTCGCCAGCACGGTCACGGGCTACCTGATGGCCCGCAGCGGCGTCCTGCCCGGAACGACCGCGATCTGGGGCACCTCCGCCGGTGCCGCCTCGGCGATGATGCTGATGGCGGAGGCCTACGGCGCGGATGCCCGGCTCGTGGCCTTCATGCAATATCTCCGCGTGGTCTGTGTCGCCTCCGCCGCCTCGGTGATCGCGGCGCTCGCCTTCCACGCCGCCGGCGGGCAAGCCCAGCCGATCGACTGGTTCCGCCCGGTCGATGTATTCGCGCTCGTCGAAACGCTTGCCGTCGCGTTCGCGGCGAGTGCCGCCGGCGCCCTGCTCAAGCTTCCGGCCGGCACCATGCTGCTGCCGATGATCGCGACCGCCGCGCTCTCCACGACGGGCCACCTGCAGATCGAGCTGCCGCCATGGCTGCTCGCCG
>DATGWU010000697.1:0-1846 GCA_035299345.1 Rhizobium sp. | reverse complement strand
ACCTATTGCGAGAATCCGCTTTTGCCGTCGCTATTGGGGGTAAAGCGGACCTGACCTGTTGCACTGCATATGTCCGTTAATGACCGATGCTGTTGAAAAAGGGCTCGTGATAATCGACAGGGCATGATTCTCTGCTGCTTGATTCGCTCAGCGGCAGAGGTGGGGCCATGATGGGTCGGCAAACGGGTGATCAGCGTCAGCTGTTTTATCTGTTCAATCTCGAAACTCGCATTCCCTCAGACCATTTACTGCGCCGGATCAATCCGACCGTGACCGGAGTCCTGGCTGATCTGCGCGAGAAGCTGGCGCGTTTCTATAGCGAGATCGGGCGACCTTCGGTCGATCCCGAACTGATGCTCCGTATGCTGATCGTGGGTTACTGCTACGGCATCCGCTCGGAGCGACGGCTGTGCGAAGAAGTGCACCTGAATCTGGCCTACCGCTGGTTCTGCAGGCTCGACCTTGATGACAAGGTCCCGCACCATTCAACATTCTCCGTTAATCGGCTCGGTCGCTTTCGGGAGAGCGCCATTCTGCGCCATGTGTTCGAGCGCGTAGTGGCGGCGTGCATGGCTGCAAGCCTGGTCAAGGGCGAGGGCTTTGCGGTCGATGCGAGTGTGATTGAGGCGAATGCCAGCCGCTATCACGGCAAGGCGCCGGACGAGCTGGATTGGACCGATGCACAGCGCCAGCAGCGTGCGGTGGCCGAATATCTGGCTGCGCTCGATGCTGAGGCTCAGGCGGCCGCTCAGTCGGATGGTAATGGTACCGATGACGGCCCTGACGGTGGGTGGAGGGTCAATCAGGACCGTAAACCGCCGAAGGTTATCTCGCCCTCAGACCCGCAATCAGCCTGGACCGCCAAGGCCAACAAACGCGTGCTGTTTGGCTACGGGCTCAACTATCTCATCGATATTCAGCATGCGGTGATTGTCGATGTTGAGGCCACACCGGCGCGAACCTACGACGAAGTCGCTGCAACTAAGACGATGATCGAACGCACCGAACAGCGCTTCGATATCAAGCCCAAGCGGCTCGTCGCTGACACGGCCTATGGTACCGGGCGGTTTCTTGGCTGGCTCGTAAAGAAGAGGATCACGCCCCACATCCCGGTGTGGGACAAGAGTGAGCGCGGGGATGGTACGTTCTCACGCGCCGACTTCATCTTTGACAAGAGACGCGACATTTACATCTGCCCGGCGGGCAGGACGCTGACCACCACCGGGCATGTCAGCACCGACTATGGCATCCGTTACGAAGCATCTGTGCCCACTTGCCGTGTCTGCGCACTCAAACCGAAGTGCTGTCCGAATGTCGCCGCGCGCCGGATCGTGCGTTATTTGCACGAAGACGCTCGCGAGCTGGCACCCCGCAACATGAAAACGAAGGCGTTTTTTCAGTCGCGTAATCAACGCAAAAAGGTCGAGATGCGCTTCGCGCACCTCAAGAGCCATCACGGCTTCGAGCGTCTGCGACTGAGAGGCCTTTCAGGCGCGCGCGATGAGTTCCACCTTGCGGCAATCGTGCAGAACCTCAAGACAATGGCATTGCGGCTGCTTGGCCCACCACCAAACAGTATGTGCACGTCAGTTGCGTAAGCGTGCTGTGAATCAGATCCGTGGCGTATCCGCTGCCGCTCCAATGACTGGCGGCGCCAAGGGAGACTGCAGGCTCACTCGTCCAAAACGCTCAACGACGAAAAAGCCGATCAAACTGCGGGTTTTTCGACAGCATCGGTCAAAAGCAGACATTTGCAGTGCAAAAGGGCATGTCCGCCCCCAATAGCGACCGCAAAAGCAGACATCACACGACCTGCAATTCGCCAGTCTAAGACGTCTTTATCCGC
>DATGWU010000696.1:0-8717 GCA_035299345.1 Rhizobium sp. | reverse complement strand
CGGCAGGCCGCCACTCTCCAGCCCGAAGCCCCATTCGATGCGTTCGCGCGTGCCGAAGAGATTGGCAAGAAGCGGGACCTCGCAAACCCTGCCCGCGGCATCGACCGGTTTTTCAAAGAGCAGCGCGGGGCCGCCGGCTTCCAGCGTCCGCCGATGGATTTCGGTGATCTCGTGGACGAGCGAGACAGGCCTTTCCACCCGCTTCAGGCGGCCGCGCCGCTCGAGTTCGCCCATGAAATGCTGGAGATCGGAGAAACGGCGGATGGCTGGGGGAGCTTGGGTCATCCCGCCTCTGTGGCGGAGGAAAACCTGCATGTCTTTGCGCTGGCTCAAATGACCGCACCCTCGATGCCGTTAGCATGGCGCGACCTCCCCTTTCGAAAGGTGCTCCTGATGCGTGTTCCGCCTGCCCTCGCCGACCCCCTTGGCGTCATTCCGGTCTTCATGATCGAACGTGCGGCGAGACTGGCCTTCACCCGGGTCCTGAAGGCCCATCCCGGCCTGTTCGAGCGGTTGGGCGACTACCGCCAGAAGCGCTACGGCTTCGTGCCGGACGACCTGCCGATCGGCTTCCTCATCGAGCCTTCCCGCCTCTCGCTCACCGTCGTGCGCAAGCCGAAGCGGCCGGAGGCCGACGCCGCCGTGCAGGGGCCGCTCTTCCTGCTTTTGGCGCTGCTCGAAGGCCGATGCGATGCCGATGCGCTGTTCTTTTCGCGTGACCTGACCGTGACCGGCGACATGGAGGCGATGCTGGCGCTCAGGAACGCTCTCGACGACAGCAATATCGACCTGCCAAAGGATCTCGGCCAGGCCTCTGGCCCCTTCGCGCCGCTCGTCAGCAGGGCGCTCACTTATGTCCGCGATCGCGCGCTGACCGGGGAGTCCGGCCAATGGAACTGATCTGCCCGGCGGGAACGCCCGCCGCCTTCCGCGAGGCAGTCAATGCCGGCGCGGACGCCGTCTATTGCGGCTTCCGCGACGAAACCAATGCCCGCAACTTCCCCGGCCTCAACTTCACGCCGGCCGAACTCGGCGAGGCGATCGCCTTCGCCAAGCGCAAGAGCGTCATGACCTTCGTCGCGCTCAATACCTTCATGCGCGCCGGCGCCGAAGACCTCTGGTACAAGGCGGCCGACGAGGCCGTCCGGCTCGGCGCCGATGCGCTGATCCTCGCCGATTTCGGCCTCATGGCCTATGTCGCGGACAAGCATCCCGACCAGCGCCTCCACGTCTCGGTGCAGGCTTCCGCCTCCAATGCCGACGCGATAAACTTCCTGGTCGACGCCTTCAACGCCAAGCGTGTGGTCCTGCCGCGCACGCTGACGATTGCCGACATCGCCCGGCTCGCGCCGCAGATCCGCTGCGAGATCGAGGTCTTCGTCTTCGGTGGGCTCTGCGTCATGGCCGAGGGACGTTGCTCGCTCTCCTCCTATGCCACCGGCAAATCGCCGAACATGAACGGCGTGTGCTCGCCGGCAAGTCACGTGCGCTACCGCCAGGACGGCGCCGACCTCGTTTCCGAACTCGGCGAATATACGATCAATCGCTTCCCGGCCGGCGAGGCCGCCGGCTATCCGACGCTCTGCAAGGGGCGTTTCGAAACGGGCGGCGACAGCGGCTACGCTTTCGAGGACCCCGTCTCTCTCGACGTCATGGATCACCTCGACGCTCTTCGGGCGGCGGGCGTCTGCGCGCTCAAGGTCGAAGGCCGGCAACGCGGCAAGGCCTATGTCGCCGAGGTGGTCTCGACGCTGCGGCAGGCGCTTGCCGCCGATGCGGCGGCGCGACCGGCTCTGCTCTCCCGCCTCAGGCTCCTCAGCGAAGGCCAGAAGACGACGTCCGGCGCCTACGAAAAGCGCTGGAGATAACAAGGACATGACCATGGTTTCAGCCAATCCGGCACTGGTGCTCGGGCCCGTTCTCTATCTCTGGGACGGCCCGAAATGGCGCGACTTCTATTTCCGCATCGCCGACGAGGCACCCGTCGGCGAGGTGGTGCTCGGAGAGACGGTCTGCTCGAAGCGCCTGCACTTCACCGAGCCGCATCTCGCCGAGGTGGTGGAGCGGCTGGAGGCTGCAGGCAAGTCCGTGCGGCTCTCGACGCTGGCGCTGGTGACGATCGAGCGCGAGGCCCAGCACGTCCGCAATCTCATCCGCGACAGCGCCCATATCGTCGAGGCGAACGACCTTTCCGCACTCGGACTTCTGGCCGGGAAGCGGCACACGGTCGGGCCGCTGATCAACGTCTACAACGCCGCGACCGCGAAGCTTCTCGCCGGGCGTGGTGCGACCTCAATCTGCCTGCCACCGGAGCTCTCCATGGCTTCCGTCACCGAGATCGCGGCGGGCGCCCCCGGCATCGCCTTCGAGGTCTTCGCCTTCGGCCGCATTCCGCTCGCGATCTCCGCACGCTGTGCGCATGCGCGCGCCAAGGGCCAGATCAAGGACAACTGCCAGTTCGTCTGCGGCGAGGAGCCGGACGGGATGCCGGTCCGCACGCTCGACAAGCAATCCTTCCTCGCCCTCAACGGCGTCCAGACCGTCTCCCACACCTGCCAGGCGCTGGTCGGGGAGCTGCCGGACCTCGTCGCCGCAGGCGTGTCGCGCTTCCGCTTGTCGCCGCAGGACTGCGACATGGCGGCGATTGCGCAGGTCTACGAGGACGCGCTCGCCGAACGGATCGATGCGGAGGAGGCGGTCGCCCGGATCGGGGCGATCTATCCCGACGTGCCGCTTTCGAACGGCTTCCACCATGCGCGGGAAGGTGCCGCCTGGGTCGCACGGGCTCGCAACACTGCCCACGGAGCGCAGACATGACGCGCGACACGTTGACCGTCATCGACAACGCCTCGCCGGCCCCGGTACACCGGCGCGGCCTTCGCGAGGCGATCGGCCAGGTGCGCACGGTCGTGATGAACACGGCGCTCGATTGCGCCTGCCGCGAGAAAGTGGAGAACGCGCTGACGCGAATGGAGCAGCTCGAACGGAAGAAGGAAGAGAAGAGGCTGATCGCCGCCGCCCACGACCAGCAGCACAAGATCGCCGCGCTGCTCGGCCTGCTCTACGATTTCGATACGATCACCGGCGCCGATCCGGATCCGGGCCTGCTTGCCGAAGCGAGCCTGCTCTTCGACGACATCGCCGCCGCTGCCGCAGATGGAGCCGCCCACCTGCGCGAACTTCTGAACGCCGAAGACGGCATCGCCCCGCCGGCAGGCGGCGAGGCGTAAGGCACATCGCTTCCCGGATATTCCACCGGGCAGAGCAATCGTCCGCCCGGTGGCTGGAAGTCCGTCTTACATGCCGAGGAAACGCGGCAGGAAGAGCGAGATTTCCGGGATGTAGGTCACCGCGAGCAGGAAGGCCAGCATGGTGAGCAGCCAGGGCATGACAGCGACCGTCAGCTCGGTGATCCCCATCTTGGTGATGCCGGAAGCCACGTAGAGGTTGAGGCCGACGGGCGGGTGGCACATGCCGACTTCCATGTTGACGACGATCATGATGCCGAAATGCACCGGATCGATGCCGAGACGGACGGCGACCGGGAAGAGGATCGGCGCCATGATCAGCACGATCGACGACGGCTCCATGAAGTTGCCGGCAGCGAGCAGCAGGATGTTGACGGCGATCAGGAACATCCACCAGTTCAGGCCCGAGTTCACCATCCATTCGCCGAGCGCCTGCGGAATGTTCTCGTGCGTCATCAAGAAGGAGAACAGGACGGCATTGGTGATGATGTAGAGCAGCATCGCCGACATGTTGGCCGAGGACAGCAGCACCCGCGGAATATCCGAGAGCTTCAGGTCCTTGTAGACGAAGACGGCGATGAAGAAGGCGTAGACGGCACTCATCGCGGCGGCTTCGGTCGGGGTGAAGACGCCGGTGTAGATTCCGCCGATGACGATGATGATCAGCAGCAGCCCCCACACGGCCTTGCGGAAGCTCTGCCAGCGCTCGAGCCAGCTCGCCTTCGGCAGCCGCGGATAGTCGTTCTTGTAAGCGCGGTACCAGGTGGTCGCCGCAAGCAGTGAAGCAAGGATCAGACCCGGGATGACGCCGGCCATGAAGAGCTCGCCGACAGACGCCGACGAAACGACCTGCCCGTCCGGACCCGTCGCCTGCATGCCCGAGGTCGCGACCGAATACATGACCATGACGATCGACGGCGGGATCAGGATGCCGAGCGCACCGGACGTTGTGATGACGCCGGCGCCGAACTGCTTCGGGAAGCCCTGGCGGGTCATCGCCGGCAGGATCACCGAGCCGATCGCCACGACGGTCGCGGGTGAGGAGCCGGAAACCGCCGCGAACAGCGCGCAGGCGATGACGCCCGCAAGCCCGAGCCCGCCGTGCCAGTGCCCCACCATCGAGGTCGCGAAGTTGATCATCCGGCGAGCGACGCCGCCATGGGTCAGGAAATTACCGGCGAGGATGAAGAACGGGATCGCCATGATCTCGAACTTCTCGATGCCGGTGAAGAGTTTCAGCGCCACGGTGTCGATCGGCACCGCCGTCATCGTGAAGAGAAACGCAAGAACGGTGAGGCCGAGCGCGATCGAGATCGGCATGCCGGTCAGCATGAGGGCCACGAGCCCTCCGAAGATGAGTGTCGCGTTCATGGCTCAGTGATCCTTCGCAGTCAGCGGGCTCGCGGCAATCGCCTCGGCCTCTTCGTCCATCCCGTCCACGTGTCCGTGGTCGTGGTGGGGCAGTTCCCCGGTGCGGCTGAAGCTCCAGGCGACCTGCAGGAAGCGGAAGCACATGAGCGCGGAGCCGAGCGGGATTGCGAGATAGACGAGCCACATGGGCAGTTCGAGATCCGGCGAAATCGCGTCCGTGTGATACATGTGGTAGACGAAGTTCGCGCCGAGCGTCGCGATGACGCCGGTGAAGAAGGCGCCGGCGAGAAGGCCGAACAGGACCATGCGGGCGCGGTTCTTCGTCTGCAGGTTGTTGATCACGACGTCGATGCCGACATGGATGCCGGTGCGTACGCCATAGGCGGCACCGAACTTCGCCATCCAGACGAAGAGGATGATGCAGAGTTCCTGCGCCCAGACGAGATTGACGGAGCGAAGGCCGAAATAGAGCGTGCGCGAAAAGCCCATCAGCCAGGCGTTTTCCAGCCCCCGGGAAAAGGTCACGAGATCGGCGAGAAGGCCGAGCGAGTAGCGGTGAACGACGGCGACGAAGATGATCACCGTCGCCACGGCGATCAGCGTGGCGATCAGGATCTCCTCGAGCCTGTCAAGGATACGAAGCATGAAAGAGACCTCCTCGGTCGCATCGGTCGATCCATGCGTGCCCGCTCGTCGGCTCCGGGAAAGGCGGAGCATCGAACCGTCTGGCGGACTGCTGGGTCGTCCCGGTCACGCCCGCTTGCCGATACCCCGAAAGGCCGGACCGGCGCGGGCCGATTGTCCGTAACGTGCGCCGCACCGCTCCGCGTCGAGGAGCGGGACGATGCGGCGCCGATTGTCGCTGGGGCGCGCCTTACTTGGTGACGCCGGCTTCCTGCTGCACCTGCTTGACGAGATCGGCGCCGATACGTTCGGCCATCTCGTCGTGGACAGGCAGCAGCGCCTTGCGCCAGGAGGCGAGTTCGTCGGCGGTGAGCTCGTGGAACTCGGTGGTGCCGGCGGCCTTCATCGCGTCCAGTGCCTTCTGGTTCTCTTCCTTGGCGATGCCGTTCGCATATTCAGTCGCTTCGGTCATCGCCTTTTCGACGTTGCCGCGGACGTCAGCCGGCAGCTCGTCCCAGAACTTCTTGTTCACGATCACCGCGTAGCCGAGATAGCCGTGGTTGGAGATCGTGGCGTGCTTCTGCACCTCGTGCATCTTCTGGGTATACATGTTGGAGGGCGGGTTCTCGGTACCGTCGACGACGCCGGTCTGCAGCGCCTGGTAGACTTCCGAGAAGGCCATGACCTGCGGAACCGCGCCGAGCGCGTTCATCTCGGCTTCCAGAACCTTCGAGGACTGGATGCGCATCTTCAGGCCGAGGAAGTCGTCAGGCGTCTTCAGCGGGCTGTTGGCGCTCATGATCTTGAAGCCGTTGTCCCAGAAGGCGAGACCCTGGATGCCCTTGGAACCGAGCTTGTCGAGCAGGCTCTTGCCGACCGGGCCGTAGGTCACCTTGTGCAGGCTGTCATAGTCGGAGAAAATGTAAGGAAGGTCGAAGACTTCGAATTCCTTGAGACCGAGCGGGCCGAACTTGGCGAGCGACGGTGCAAGCATCTGGACGGCGCCGAGCTGCAGGGCTTCGAGTTCTTCCTTGTCCTTGTAAAGCTGCGAGTTCGGGTAGACCTCGATCTTCACGCCGCCGTTCGTGTACTTTTCGGCGAGTTCTTTGAACTTGTCGGCGCCCTTGCCCTTCGGCGTATCGGGTGCGACGACATGCGAGAAACGGATCACGATCGGATCGGCAGCGGCTGCACCGGATGCGGCGAGCGCGAAGGCGGAAACGGAAAGCGAGATTGCGGCAGCAGTCCGCAGGAACGTGCGGCGATCGAACATTGGATATCTCCTCCTGGTATGCTCCGGGCCCACGCGAGAACTGTCCCCCCGCGTTCCACCACCCGGACTGTCGCTTTCTTAGGCCCTCGTGAAATGTGGCGCTATTGTGGATTTCCACATCGCCGCGTCATCGCCGGCCCGGGCCATGGCCGGAGACTGGTGCGCGGTCCAGATCGAAACCGGATCCTGCGGCTCCGCCTCTCGCTTCATTCGAAAAACCTGATTTTCACGTCCTGTCAATTACTTCGCGCATTTGTCGCAGCAATCCGGCATTGCCGGAAGATACTTTCCGGGTTACTAATTGAGCTTGTCGTGTTTTTCGCCAGCTTGGGAGTCTCAGATGTACAACAAGACTTTCGCCCGCACGGCGGCCGCAGCCGCAATCTTCACAGCATCGGCAGCTCCGGTTCTCGCCCAGGCCGGATCCGACCCTCGGGACAGGCCGTACTACTATGGCCACGGCATGATGTGGGGCGATCAATGGGGAGGTTTCGGCATGATATTCGGCCCGATCTTCATGATTCTCATCCTGGTGGCGATCGTCGTCGGGATCATCTACGTCCTCAAGTACATGGGCGCGATCAACCTGCCTTCGAACGCGTCCGGCAGTGGCAAGGCGCTCGACCTTCTCAAGGACCGCTATGCACGCGGCGAGATCGACCATCAGGAGTTCGACGAACGCAAGAAGCGGCTGACCGACTGAGCCCCGCGGCCCTTTTCCTGCCGAACCGTGCTCCGGCCCGTCGCTGGAGCCGGAACACCGCATCATGACCGCCGCACCGTCTCTTGATGCCTGCTCCGGCGGCTGGATGCCGGCGCGCTTTTTTGTCGAAATCCCGCGGCTTTTGGCGTAGAAGTCGCGCTGGGAGGCATCAAAAGCAGCTTGACGATCTTCAGATCCAGCAGTGACGGACCCGATTCCGGTGACGGTGGCAGGCACGACCTGCTGCAGGTGATCCCGCTCGTGACCATCGTCGTACTCACGGCGATGATTTCGCTGCTTCTCTGGGCCATCAACTACAACGAGAACGAGCGGCTGCGCACCACGCTGATCTCGGACGCGCTCTGGGTGGAACAAACGCTGCGCTTCCAGCTCTCGGTGGACGAGGATGCCATCGCTCGGCTGGCGCTCGATCATGCCCATCACCAGATCGGTCTGCCGCAGTTCGGCGACCGCGCCCGCATCCACCTGCAGAACAATCCGGAAGTTCTGAGCATCGCCCTCTTCGACGCTGATGGCCGGCCGGTCTTCTCCGTTCCGGGGGGTGCTGCCGAGGTCGACCAGACGCCGCCGCTGCCTGGCCGGGCGACCGCGGCCGCGAGTGTCAGGCCGATCTACGGGCCGCTCACCAAGACGGCCGACGGCGATCTCGTGACCAGCATCTCGACCGCGCTCGGGGATGGCGGCAGCGTATCCGCGATCATATCGATCCGCTCGCTGATCGCACGCCAGATCCCCTGGTGGATCACCGAGAAATATGCCGTACAGCTCGTCGACATCGACAATGTGGTGCTCGCGGAAAAGACCCGTGTCGAGCCGACCGACACGAGCCTCACCCACAAGATCAGCTTCGACCCGCCGCTCGCCGGTGCATGGCTCGCCATCTCGAGCTACCGCGTCGGCGGCAATCTCTCGAACAACCTGCTGGTCGCCGGTATTCTGGGGCTGTCGCTCTTCGCCGTCTTCTCGCTCCTCGTCCTCTACCGCAACGGCATGAAGCGCCAGGCGGCGGAAATGCGGCTGCGGTCGGAGATGGCCTTCCGGCGCTCGATGGAGGAAAGCCTGACCGTCGGCCTGCGCGCCCGCGACCACGACGGCAAGATCCTCTACGTCAACAACGCCTTCTGCCAGATGACCGGCTTCACCGCCGAGGAACTGACCGGGCGCAAACCGCCGATGCCCTACTGGCACGAGGACCGCATCGCCGAAACGCTCGCCCGCCACGAGGCGCTGAACAAGGGCGGACTCAAGATCCAAAGCTTCGAGACCTGCTTCCGTCGCAGCGACGGCTCCGACCTCGAAGTGCAGGTCTTCGAGGCGCCGCTCGTCGACGCCCATGGCCGGCACCGCGGCTGGATGGGCTCGATCATCGACATTTCCGACCAGAAGCGGGCCGCCGAGATCGCGCGTATCCAGTCGCAGAACCTGCAGCGGACGGGCCGTCTCGTCACGCTCGGCGAAATGGCTTCCTCGCTCGCCC
>DATGWU010000695.1:0-5521 GCA_035299345.1 Rhizobium sp. | reverse complement strand
GCGCTGGCTTACGCCGAACGAACCTCCGGCACCCTGCCGCTGGTCACGACCCGGCCGCTGGTGGGCGACAAGCTGCACGAGTGGCGCTGAGGACTTCTGCTGCGTTCCATCGGCTCCGCTCTTGAACCGAACGTATATTATGACAATATACATCGATGATTGATTGGGAACGGATCGTCGGGTTCGAGTGGGACGAGCGAAACGCCCCCAAAAGTGCCGACAGGCACGACGTTAGCCAGAACGAAGCGGAGCAGGTGTTTTTCAACGAACCCCTGCTGACGGTTCCCGATATCAGACACAGTCTGGGCGAGCAGCGAATTCACGCGCTCGGCCACGCCGATGACGGAAGGTTGCTCCATATCACCTTCACGCTACGGGCAGAAGAAACGAGAATCCGGGTGATTTCCGCCCGGGACATGAGCCGAAAGGAGCGGAGCTATTATGAGCAGGAAGCCTGAGGCCGTGCCGCACTTCAGGACCGAAGCCGAGGAGCGGACGTATTGGGAGCATCACGACTCCGCCGATCATGTCGACTGGAGCAAGGCGACGAAGGTGCGGCTGCCGAACCTGAAACCGTCGTCCACGTCGATCTCGCTGCGGCTGCCCAACTCTCTGCTGGAACAGATCAAGATCGCCGCCGGCAAGCGTGACGTGCCATATCAGTCTCTGATCAAGATCTGGCTTGCCGAAAAGGTCGATACATCAGTGAAGCGATGATCTTGCCGGAAACAGCAAGGTTCTGCGCCACGCCGGCCGCCGTTAGCTGCAAGGGCAAGGCAGAAACGGCACACGCCTTGATGCGTTGAAAGGTCTGGCTTTCGGATGATGGATAATCGAAGTGCCGGCTGTAGGCACGGGCAAGGGAGGCCGCACTGCCGAAGCCGCCGGCGGCCGATCGTGTCGACGAAGGAGACCGGGATCGCCGCAAGCAGGCTGACGAGCATCATCCTCTCGATCCGGAACCGCCGCACGTTGAACCTGGAAAAGAACCTGGGGCATTCGTCAGCAAAAAGGAATGATCTGGGACGCTAAAGTGGGATCATGCCTGCATCTTTCAGCCCCCACAGAGAAGCGGAATCCAGGATCATGATGTTGGAGAAAAGCCCTTCGACCCCGTTCCGGCCCACTGCCGTGATCGCGTAACGGTGGTTCTCCCGGCCGGAGACTCCATGGTCGGCGATCACGGCCGTCACACCGGTTTGCGGCTGCAGGTTGAGGCGATGGATCGCAATGGGCGTCGCGCCGTCATAAACGGCTTTGTAGACGTTGAAGCCCTGTATACTGCCCATATGGTCGGGCGGATAGATCCAGCGCAGGAACACCGAATTGTCCTGACTGGTCGCCGGATTGCCGCGATTGTACCGGGCCTCGGCGATGATGGGCTGCGGGGGAATATAGGGATCGGTTCGCGGCAGGAAGAACAATTGCTCATTTTCGCCGATCCCGGCGTTCCAACCTTCCCCCACTCCTAACGTTCGCTCCAGTACCCGGCTGGCCGGAGCTTCGCGGTAGACGTCGATCACCAGCGGAGACGTATTCCGCACAGTTATTTGCCCACCCTTTCCGCTCGCCTTGACGGTCAGTCGGGAGAATTTTTCGAAATGCATCTGCGACCCGGCAGCGATGTTCACCACCACCGGATCCTCGGCCTGGGCATAGTCGAAACGCCCGATGATCAGGCCAGGCGAATGCGCTTGGTTCCCGATTTCGAGCCGCGCGTCTTCCAGTGCGGTCAGAACGCCGGACATTGCCGCCTCCCTGTCGCGCGACCTATAGGCGCTCGCGCGCCTTTTGCACGGCCGGCAAATCCAGCGTGGCGAGCTGAGGATCGTAGTTCAGGACAAACCGGTGCATGCCGACAGGAACGACAATCAGCCGCTGCCCCACATCCAGCCCATATTGGGAACTGGCTCCGGGCCACGGATTGACGATCTGCTGCTGTTGGGTGACCCCGTTGCCGAGCAGCTTCGTCACCTCGTAAAAGCAGACGTAATTGCCGTTGTTGATCAGTTCCAGGGGTGGATCAGCTATAATGCGCTGGAACATAATGGTCATGTATTGGCAATTCTCGATCCGCTGCTGCCCACCGGGCGGAATATAGAGCTGGCTGGTGATCGGATTGCCGTTTGACCCCACACCCCAGTCGATCCACGTTCCCAGAAGATGGTTTCCGGGATCGAGATTTCTGACCGTGAGGCTGTTATTCAGCATGCGCCGGACATCCGCCAGCCGGCCCAGAGCCTCCAGATCGAAACCGCTCTCGTCGCCCCGGGTCACGACCGATCGCAGGTCCACCTCTCCCATGCTTGCTTCAAATGCATCCGGCATGACGTACCTCCTATCGCTTGACAGGGATTGCGAGAATGCGCTCCCCTTCCTCCAGAACCAGGTCACAGGCTTGCAAGGGCATTACAGGGAGCAGACGCGATACAGCGTCCTCCTTCACCCGATAAAGATCGACACGGATACTTTTATTGCGGCTCTCGATGGCGATCCGCGATGTGTTGCCCTCAAGGGGCGTCACGATCACGACGAAGGCATCCAGAGGACTGACATCGGCCCCTTCTTCCAGATACCCGCTCTGGCTCGATCCGCGATATTCCGCCTGCCAGGCAACAGTCCCGCCGCCAAGACAGAAAACTGACATCTCTCCCATGGCATCCTCCGACACAACTTATGTGGGAGAATTGCACATGTACGCATATCGTGCGTTGATTGAAATCAACAAACAACGAAAGAAATTGTTGCGGACGTTTCCCCTGCCGATCGCCAAGCTGCCATTCAAGTCCCGAGGCAGTCGCCCCTTCGTGACGGCCTTCTGTCAGAAGGGACAGGATCTTGATCCGGGCAAACGCGAACAAACCAGAACCCTCCCGTTCCCCCGAACCGGTGTCGGACCAAACTGCATGACACGATGCCAATGACGCTAGAACAGCGGCCGCGTGACAGCGCTTCGAATCCTCGACCAGACCCGGCCGCTCCACGACCTCCGCCGCATCAACGTTCACCAGCTCCGCGACCGGCCTTCCCTCCCGCGTGATCGCCACGAACACCCCCGCCTCGGCCGCGTTGAAGCAGTGCGACAGCCGCCTCTTCAAACCCGTCTCGCAAACAAGCGGCGCGCAACTGTGCGGACGTAGGAACCACATGAATGCTACCGCACCCTCCCCCCATATCCACACCGCCCGGCCATGCTACGAGGCCCCGAACACACCGCCCCCACACGCATTGAGACCTATCATGCCCCCTGCCCTTTATGCCGACCTGATCGCCGACCTTCGCCCGCTGATCGCCGAACTCGGCGAACATCCGGAGCGCTTCCAGACCTGGGACGCCCATCTGGAACTCGTCGCCGCCGGCGGGCTGGTGGTCTTGAAGACGAAGCGGGAAAAGGGTGTCGTCGATAGCCTGTTCTGGGGCCGTGCGCCGCAGGCTGCGGAAAACCGGCAGTTACCGGAAGCCACGACCTTTGCCGCGATCGACCGCTTCTTGCGGCTAGGCGCGCATCTGGCGTTTTCCGATGCCGTGCCCGAGGACGCCTTGCTCGACGAGGCCTATCCGCATTGCGCGGTGCGTTTCAGCCACCGCAAGAAGGGCGCCGCAAAGGCCCGCTCGCTGTCGATGATCTTCATCGGCTTCAACGACGCGGCCGAGGCGCTGGCTTACGCCGAACGAACCTCCGGCACCCTGCCGCTGGTCACGACCCGGCCGCTGGTGGGCGACAAGCTGCACGAGTGGCGCTGAGGACTTCCATTCGCCTTACGGCTCACGCCGTTCCATCAACCACGATCATCGGGCGGCCTTCGCTGCAGCATTCGACGCGGGCGGCCACCTTGTAGACGTCGCGCAGCATTGCGGGCGTGATGACTTCGTCCGTAGGGCCGCTCGCGACTAGTCTGCCGTCGGCGATCACCATGGTCCGCGTGCAGTAGCGTAGCGCATGGTTGAGATCGTGGAGGGCGATCAGCACTGCCATGCCTTCGTTCGCCGCAGTCCTGCGCATGAAATCGAGCACCTCGATCTGGCGGAAGAGGTCGAGCGCCGAGGTCGGCTCGTCCATCAGCAGCACTTCCGGCCGGCGAACCAGTGCCTGGGCGATTGCCACCAGCTGCCGCTGGCCGCCGGAGAGCGCCCCGAGATCGCGGAAGGCGAGGTCGGAAATCCGCAGGTCGTGGAGCAGCCGGTCGATGGCGCGAAGGTCGCGCTCGGCGACCCGCCAGCCGCCGCCTTGCTTCGCCGCGAGCAGGACGGATTCGTAGACGGTCAGTACGGCATTGACGCCGGTATCCTGCGGCATGTAGCAGACCGCCCGCCGCTCGGGGCGGACATCCTCGACATGCACGGTTCCGGGGCCGGAAAGCAGGCTGGCGATACGCTTGAAGAGCGTCGACTTGCCAGCGGCGTTCGGACCGACGACGGCGGTGAGTTCGCCGCCCGGCAGGCGATCGGTGGTGATGCCTTCGAAGACCTGCGCGCGGCCATAGCGGGCGCCGAGGCCTTCCAGTCTGATGGCTACCATGCGCGCCTCCGGTTGGTGAAGATGAGGGAGAAGAAGAAGGGAACCCCGACCAGCGCGGTGATGACCCCGATCGGCAGGATGGCGCCGGGGATCAGCACTTTCGAAACGACCGATGTGACGGAGAGCAGCAGTGCCCCGCAGATGGCCGAGCCCGGCAGGAAGAAGCGCTGGTCCTCGCCGACGACCATGCGGGCGATATGCGGCCCGACGAGCCCGATGAAGCCGATCGTGCCGACGAAGGAGACCGGGATCGCCGCAAGCAGGCTGACGAGCATCATCGTCTCAAGCCGCAGCCGCCGCACGTTGACGCCGAAGGAGGCCGCCTTGTCGTCGCCGAGCCGCAGGGCTGTGAGCGCCCAGGCATTGCGGGCAAAGAGAGGTATGACGGCGACGAGCACTGCGCCGGTAACCGCGACCTTGGGCCAGGTCGCCTTGGTGAGCGAGCCCATGGTCCAGAAGACGACGGCGGCGAGCGCCTGTTCCGAGGCGAGGTATTCGAGCAGCGACAGTAGCGCGTTGAAGGTGAAGACGAGCGCGATGCCGAGCAGCACGATGGTCTCGACCGTCACGCCGCGGAGCGTCGAGACGCCGTAGATGAAGAGCGAGGCGAGCATCGCCATCAGGAAGGCGTTGATCGGAATCATGTATTCGATCGCCGCCGGGAAGATGGCAACGCCCGCGACGAGCGCCATCGCCGCGCCGAAGCCCGCCGCCGCCGAGATGCCGAGGGTGAAGGGGCTCGCGAGCGGGTTGGCGAGAATGGTCTGCATCTGCGCACCGGCGACCGAGAGGCAGGCGCCGACAGTGACCGCCATCAGCGCAATCGGCATGCGGATGTCCCAGATGACGACGCGCAATTGATTGGCGACTTCGGACGGCGAAAGGACGGCGGATATGACCTGGCCGAGCGTGTAGCGTGCCGGCCCGAGCGCCATGTCGGCGGCGACCGAGAGCAGCAGCGCGACGGCAAGCACGGCAAGGATCGCGAACCGCCGGCCCGCG
>DATGWU010000694.1:0-2998 GCA_035299345.1 Rhizobium sp. | reverse complement strand
TCGGATCGATGCTGGCGAACTGGAAGACGTCGAAGAGCTCGTCCGCCCGGTCGAGAAGCCATTTGCGATGATAGGGCCGATCGGCCCAGCGATAGGCGAGGCCGGTGTGCTTGGCGGTGTCGGGCATGGCTTCCTCCTCGGGGGCGATCGGCCCCGACGCATCTAATCGGTTGAATTCTATATCGGCCGATCGCGGCCATGTCACGGCGGGAACTTGCGGGCGGCGTCAGAAGTTGCGCTTTCGAACATGTGAAAGATAAACGCATTTTGACATAAACATATCTTTATGTGATTTGCGAATGTCGCGATCGGAACAGGGGAGTGCGCCATGCTCGACAAATTGTTTGATACGGACGTCGTCAGGCGCGACGGGGCGGAGATTTCGGCGGCCCTTGCGAGCGCCGCCCGCGAACGCATCCTGGTCATCGACGGCGCCATGGGCACGCAGATTCAGCAGCTCGGTTTCGGCGAGGATGACTTCCGCGGCGAGCGCTTCATCGGCTGTGCCTGTCACCAGCAGGGCAACAACGACCTGCTGACGCTTTCCCAGCCGGATGCGATCGAGGAAATCCACTACCGCTATGCCAGGGCCGGCGCGGACATCCTCGAGACCAACACCTTTTCCTCGACCCGCATCGCCCAGGCGGATTACCGGATGGAAGGGGCGGTCTATGACCTCAACCGCGAGGGTGCGCGGGTGGCGCGGCGTGCAGCGATCCGGGCGGAGCGCGAGGACGGCCGCCGCCGCTTCGTGGCGGGCGCGATCGGGCCGACCAACCGCACCGCCTCGATCTCGCCGGACGTCAACAATCCGGGCTACCGCGCCGTCCGTTTCGACGACCTGCGGCTTGCCTATGGCGAGCAGGTCGACGGGCTGATCGACGGCGGGGCCGACATCATCCTGATCGAGACGATCTTCGACACGCTGAACGCCAAGGCGGCGATCTTCGCCTGCGAGGAACGTTTCGCGGAGAAGGGCATCCGCCTGCCGGTGATGATCTCCGGAACGATCACCGATCTTTCCGGCCGCACGCTGTCCGGTCAGACGCCTTCGGCCTTCTGGTATTCCGTCCGCCATGCGCGGCCGTTCACGATCGGGCTCAACTGCGCGCTTGGAGCGGACGCCATGCGGCCGCACCTGCAGGAGCTTTCGGGCGTCGCCGACACCTTCATCTGCGCCTACCCGAATGCCGGGCTGCCGAACGAATTCGGGCAGTACGACGAAAGCCCCGACGACATGGCCCGTCAGGTCGCGGCGTTTGCGCGCGAGGGGCTCGTCAACGTCGTCGGCGGCTGCTGCGGATCGACGCCGGAGCACATCCGGGCAATCGCCGATGCGGTCGCAGGTGCGGCACCGCGGCAGGTGCCGGAGCATCGGCCATTCATGTCGCTTTCCGGGCTCGAACCCTTCGTGCTCACCAAGGACATTCCCTTCGTCAATGTCGGCGAGCGCACGAACGTCACCGGCTCGGCGAAATTCCGCAAGCTGATCACCGCCGGCGACTATGCAGCCGCGCTCTCGGTCGCCCGCGACCAGGTGGAGAACGGCGCCCAGATCATCGACATCAACATGGACGAAGGCCTCATCGATTCCGAAGGGGCGATGGTCGAGTTCCTGAACCTGATCGCCGCCGAGCCGGACATCGCCCGCGTGCCGGTGATGATCGACTCGTCGAAGTTCGCGATCATCGAGGCCGGCCTCAAATGCGTGCAGGGCAAGGCGGTGGTGAACTCGATCTCGCTCAAGGAGGGCGAGGAGAACTTCCTCGCCCAGGCGAGACTCGTGCACAACTATGGTGCCGCGGTCGTGGTCATGGCCTTCGACGAACAGGGGCAGGCGGATACCTATGCCCGCAAGATCGCAATCTGCGAGCGGGCCTACAGGCTGCTCACCGAAGAGGCGGGCTTTGCGCCGGAAGACATCATCTTCGACCCGAACATCTTTGCGGTCGCGACCGGTATCGAGGAGCACGACAATTACGGCGTCGACTTCATCGAGGCGACGCGCACCATCCGCGAGAAGATGCCGCTCGTGCACATCTCGGGCGGCGTTTCCAACCTCTCCTTCTCCTTCCGCGGCAACGAGCCGGTGCGCGAGGCGATGCACGCCGTCTTCCTCTACCACGCCATCCAGGCGGGCAAGGATATGGGCATCGTCAATGCCGGCCAGCTCGCCGTCTACGAGAGCATCGATCCGGAGCTGAAGGAGGCCTGCGAGGACGTGGTGCTGAACCGCCGCAGTGACGCGACGGAGCGCCTGCTGACTGTTGCCGAACGCTTCCGCGGTTCAGCCGGCAAGGAGGTGAGGGCGCAGGATCTCGCCTGGCGCGAATGGCCGGTCGAAAAGCGGCTGGAGCATGCGCTGGTCAACGGCATCACCGATTTCATCGAGGCGGATACGGAAGAGGCGCGTCTCGCCGCCGAACGTCCTCTGCACGTCATCGAGGGCCCACTAATGGCGGGCATGAACGTCGTCGGCGACCTCTTCGGAGCGGGCAAGATGTTCCTGCCGCAGGTGGTGAAATCCGCCCGCGTGATGAAGCAGGCGGTCGCGGTGCTGCTGCCGCACATGGAAGCGGAGAAGGCGGCGAGCGGCGGCAGCGGGCGTGAGAGCGCCGGCAAGGTGTTGATGGCGACGGTGAAGGGCGACGTCCACGACATCGGGAAGAACATCGTCGGCGTCGTGCTCGCCTGCAACAATTACGAGATCATCGATCTCGGCGTCATGGTGCCGGCCGCAAAGATCCTCGAAACCGCGCGCACCGAGAAGGTCGACATCATCGGACTATCCGGCCTCATCACTCCCTCGCTCGACGAGATGGTGCATGTGGCCTCGGAGATGGAGAGGCGTAAGCTTGTGTTTCCCCTGCTTATCGGAGGAGCTACAACATCTGAAGTTCATGCCGCCGTTAAGATCGATCCTGCCTATTCAGGTTCGGTGATCTATGTAAAAGATGCCTCAAAAGCTGCCGGTGTTGTCGCATCGCTGCTTCAGAAC
>DATGWU010000693.1:0-4365 GCA_035299345.1 Rhizobium sp. | reverse complement strand
GCGGATCGCAATTCCACCCATTGCAGGCGCTGGATCGCCTCATGGAGAAACTGCCTCGCCGCGAGGATCGCAAGCAGCGCGACGCCACCGGCCGAGGCGAGCGTCATGTCGCCGAGCACGGCCACGACGCCGAGGCCGAAGGTGAGCATGGCGGCGACGACGGAGGTCACACTGAAGGTTTTGGAAGCGATCGCCTCGCGCAGCTCGAAAACGGCGACCACCAGCGTCATGGCGACGAGGAAGCCGATGACGGCTAGCCCCGATCCCGCGCCCCCGGAAGGAAGGTACTTTTCCACGAGGCCGGCGACGCCGCCGGTCATGCCGATCATCGTGAAGGTGCGGATGCCGGCGGACCGGGCGCCTTCGGGCTCGTCCTTCGCGCGCCAGTGGCGCTCGACACCGACGGCGGCCCCGATCGCGATCGCCAGTCCAAGCCGCTGATAGAGTTCGATCTCGTCCATCCCGCCCCCTGCCAGCGGTGACATGCCCGTCCGATTCGGAAACATCGCATTCCGCCGCAGCGACCGCCAGCGCAAATGTCGGTGTCCGCGGCAGCAGAGGCGACGCGACCGGACGCTCAGCCGCGGCGGAACTTGTTCGCGGCTTCGATCGCCTTCTTCTGCTGTTCGTCGGTCAGCCCGAGATAGAAGTCCTCGAGCGCCGGGTCCTTGAGCCCCGCGCGGCGCGAGAGGACGTACCACTTCGCCGCCTCGACCGGGTCGGGGCGGGTTCCGAGCGCATTGACGTAGAGGTGTGCGAGGCGATTCTGCGCGACGACGTTGCCGTGTTTGGCGGCGAGGCTCAGCCAGCGGAAGCCCTCGTCGTAGTCGCGCTCGCCGCCGACGCCGTTCACCAGCCAGATCCCCATGTCGAGCTGGGCGGTGTCGAAGCCGGCGCGCGCGGCCCTTTGCAGCCAGTAGCGGGCCTTCGACTTCTTCTCTTCGGGAAGGTCCCTGAGTGCGTTGTAGACCTGCGCGACGGCGTATTGCGCGTCGGCGATCCCCTGCTCGGCGGATTTCTCGTAGAAGGGCAGCGCAAGCTTCAGGCCCTTGTCACCCGGATTGTCGGAGACGAGCGTCTGTGCCCAGTTGAACTGCGCCGAGGCGTTGCCGGCCTCGGCGGCCTTGCGCATGTATTCGTCGGCCTTGACCTTGTCGCGCGGGGCATCGCGTCCCTCCATGAGGAGAAGCGCGTACTTGAACATCGCCGCCGGATCGCCGCCGGCCGCCGCCTGCCCGTACCAGAAGGCCGCGGCCTTCTCGTCGCGCTTCACCCCGAAGCCGCGTGACGTCATTTCGGCAATCAACGTCTGCGCCGCCGGATCACCGAGTTGCGCCCGCGGCAGCGCCTTGTCTATCGCGGTGAGATAGAGCCCGCGCTGAAAGGCACCGTAGGCCTCATCGACCGGTCCCTTGTATTCGGGCTCGGGCGGGAGGTCGGGAAGCGGTGCTCCCATGCGTTCGAAAAGGGTGAGCCCCTTCGACGAAGGTTCCGCCCCACCCTCGCCTGCCTCTTTGCCGGAGGTCGGGCGGTCGCCGCGTTCCAGCTTGCCCGCGTCCGCCGGCAGCGGGCGGGTGAGCGCCTCATCCTTGCCCTGCGCCCGAGCGGGCGCGGCATAGCCGCTCCAGAGCGCAATGGAGACGGACGAAATCAGGATGCCGAGGGAATGTCGAATGAACCGCATGTCGAGGTTCAATCTTCAAACCGTGGCGCTTTTTCGTCAAGAACGGCGTTGACCGATGCAACCACACTCGCGGCCTGCGCCGGATCGGCGAACACCGCCTTGCCGAGCGCCACGAATTCGACGCCGGTTTCGGCGACGGCGAGCGCGGAGGCAGGATCGTTGCCGCCCATCACCAGGGCCGGGATCTCCACCATAGACGCCCACCACTCGCCGAGCGCAAGGTTCTTGGAGTGCGCCTCCGGCTTGATGTCGCCGTCGAGGCGTCCGAAGAAAATGTAGTCCGGCTGCGCTTCACCCATCTCGAGCGCATGGTGGCGATCCATCGCGTTGCCGCCGCCGACGATCAGCTTCGGCGCATGCTTCTCCAAGGCTTCCGCGAGAGCTGCAGCATTGCCGGTGATGTGCAGGCCGTCGGCCTTCACCCGTCCGGCGACGCGGCTGTTGTCGACGACGAGTGCGGCAGCGCCCGCCCCCTGGATGACCGGCACCAGCTTTTCGGCATGTTTCTGGAAGGCGGTATCGTCGAGATCGTATTGCGGCACGATGACGGAGGCGACGTCTCCGCCTCTCAGGGCGTCACCGACGATGCGGGCCTTTTCCTCCGCATCGGCAATGTCGGGCACGATCAGCACAAGGCGGCAGCGGTCTTCAGGTCCGGTCATCGGTCAATCCATTTTCGGCGAAATCTGCGGGGTGCGGGATTCCACCCTCGTTTTGTTCAAGTGAATCCGATAGACCGGTCTCGTCCAAGGATCAATGGAAACAAATGTTGCCCGACATACAGTTCTTCGCCGCCGCGATACCGGCAGTCGCCCTCGTCGGCCTTTCCAAGGGAGGACTCGGCGGTGCGCTCGCCCTGATCGGCGTCCCGATGATGGCGCTGGTGGTGCCGCCGCTGCAGGCAGCGGCGATCTTCCTCCCGATCCTTCTCGTCATGGATGCGGTGGCGCTCTGGGCCTGGCGCAAGCACAATAATCGTGCGACGCTCCTCACCATGCTGCCGGGCGCGATCCTCGGCATCGCCATCGCCTGGGCGACCTCGGCCTATGTCTCGGCGAACGCCATGCGCCTCATTCTCGGCGGCATCGCGCTACTCTTCGCCGTGCGCTACTTCGTCGAGACCTTCGGTCCGAGGCGACACGAGGAACGACTGCCGGCCCCCGAACGTCCGGTCGCCGGCACCGTCTGGGGCAGCCTTTCCGGTTATGCGAGCTTCGTCGCCCATGCCGGCGGTCCGCCCTTCCAGATCTATGTGCTGCCGCTCAAGCTCGACCCGCTGACCTATACCGGCACCAGCACGCGCTTCTTTGCCATCGTCAACGCGATCAAGGTTATCCCCTATTTCGCGCTCGGCAGCCTCGACAGCACCAACCTCACCATCTCGGCCACCCTGCTGCCGGTCGCGCTCGTCTCGACCCTGATCGGCGCCCGCGTCGTCCGCTACCTGAAGCCTGCGGTCTTCTATCCGCTGATGTATGGGATGGTGCTCGTCGCCGCGGCGAAACTCATCTGGGATGGCCTGCAGTTCTAGGCTCGCCGGCGCAGACGACGGCTTGCTGCACTGCACATCGCGTCTTGCCGGGCGGCTCCACTTGCCGTAGGCTGACGCCATGTCGAACTCGGATCCCTTTGCAGCGATTGCCGACCCGAACCGGCGCCATCTCCTGGAGGAGCTTCGCCGCGCCCCCAGGACCGTCAACGATCTTGCCAAGGGCTTGCCGATCAGCCGTCCGGCCGTCTCGCAGCACCTCAAGGCCCTCCTCGACTGCAATCTCGTGACCGTCACGACCTCCGGCACGAAGCGCATCTATGCGGTCAACACGCCTGGCTTCAACCGGATGAACCTCTGGCTCGACCAGTTCTGGATCTGAGACCCCCCGGTCCCTGTCCTTCGCAGACGCTTGTCCTCACCTCGCGCGTGCCGCCTCCCGGCAACACCTCTGGCAATGAAAAGCCCCGAAAACCGCTTTGGTTTCCGGGGCCTATAAGGATGATCGGAAAACTGTCTCTCGGCCGGGGCGGGTCCGACGGCCTGCCCGGCGGGAACGAGAAATGTCAGTGTCGGGTGGACGACCTCAGACGTTCGATCTCGTCCTTGATGCGCAACTTGTGGCGCTTGATTTCGGCGATTTCCTTGTCATCGACGGAGGGAGAAGTAAGAGCAGTATGAAGCCTCTCCTCAAGGGCTCCGTGCTTCTTTTCGAGCGATTCAAGATGAGCCTGAATGGTCATTTGATACGTCCTTCCTTTCGCCTGCCTCCAGCCATCCACCGCTGGGGCCTCAGGCATTACGACAGCAGTGTGACATGAAGAATGTGTTTTGTCGAAGGCCAAAGCAGCGACTTCTCGCCGCAAATTCTGGATCAGGGATAACTTCCCGTTACCCGCATTTGGTGATAGGAGCTTGCGCGAATCTTCGGCGCATTCGACAAAGATGCAAAGACGACATGGGGACGAGAACATGCCCGATCAGGAACAGGCGGACATCAGGCTTCAGCTGGCAAGACTCCGTCAGGAGCATGAGGACTACGACGTCGCGATCAACGCGATGACGGCGACCGGATGCGACGTCCTGCGCATCCAGCGTATGAAGAAGAAGAAGCTTGTGATCAAGGACCGGCTGAGCAAGCTCGAAGACCAGATCATTCCCGATATCATCGCCTGAAAGAAAGGGCCACGAC
>DATGWU010000692.1:0-11168 GCA_035299345.1 Rhizobium sp. | reverse complement strand
ACGGCGACAACGGGCGTTGTCTCCGCACCTATCGCGATCGCCAGGGCAGCCGCCGCGCCCGCGACCGCAAAGCTCCACGGTTTGAAGTCAGCGTCGACCAGCATTGCCGCCATTGCGGCGACGAGAACGAACTGGACATTGTGATGGTCGATCGCCCCGGGCAGAAACCGGTTCGACGTAACGACCAGAATGGTCGTCATCGCAAAGGCGATCTGCATCACCTGCGGACCGCCTATCCTTCGGCCAGCGAGCCCCATCGTCGCCAGCAACGGGACCGTGAGCGACAGAGGCCAGACCAGCAATGCCGCGGCCTCGGCGGCAGTCTCCGGCAGGACTGCTCGGAAAAACGTGATGAGTACGGCGATCGGCAGGTCGATCAGTCGCGACCAATGCATCGACGTGCCCGCCTCCAGGCCGAGGCGATGCTGCATATTGTCGAACCAGCCTTGTCCCGCGAGGAGATCGCGAACCACGACGAGGCGCATCACGTCGTCGTTGTCCGTTCCGACGTAATCTTGCGCGCCCGGCAGATTGAGAAAGGCGAGCGCGGAAACCGTCACCACTGCGTAGAAGAGAAGGGAGAAGCCGTAACGCGTCCAAAGCGGTCTGCGCTCGTCGTTCATGATGTCGATGGCCGCCATCCCGGGCTGCTCCTTCGCCGTCGCACCGGCGGAACCGGACGGCGGAAATTTCAGGTGTCACATATGCGCGAAACCTAGCCTTAACCTTCTCAAGAAATAGTAAAACCAGGCCTCGGACAAACCGGAGCGCCCGTTGTGTTTTGCGAGTAACGAGTATGCACGTATTCGGGTCGGACGATCTCGACATTGCCGTTCTGCTGCCCTGCTACAACGAGGCAGCGACAATCGGGCACGTCGTGCGCAGCTTCCGGCAGGCCCTGCCGGACGCGCGCATCTACGTCTACGACAACAACTCAACGGATGGGACGGCGCTGCACGCGATGCTTGCTGGCGCGACCGTCTTCCGCGAGCGTCGCCAGGGCAAGGGCCACGTCGTGCGCCGCATGTTCTCCGACGTCGAAGCCGACGTCTATATTATGGCGGACGGCGACG
This sequence comes from Rhizobium sp., assembly GCA_035299345.1. Lineage (GTDB taxonomy): Bacteria > Pseudomonadota > Alphaproteobacteria > Rhizobiales > Rhizobiaceae > Allorhizobium. The sequence goes on along the minus strand of DATGWU010000692.1, from coordinate 10,095 downwards.
GCACCTATGCCCCGGAGGATGCCGAAGAACTCGTCCGCACCCTTATTACCGAGCGCGCCGACATGGTGGTCGGCATCCGTCGCGGCGTTCATCAAGATGCAGGCCGCAACGGCCACGCTTTCGGAAACCGGCTCTTCAACCGTCTCTATCGCTTCCTCTTCGGGCAGGATTTTACCGATATCCTCTCCGGCTACCGCGCCTTTTCCCGCCGCTACGTCAAGAGCTTCCCTGCCGTTTCCGGCGGCTTCGAGATCGAGACCGAAATGTCGGTGCATGCGTCGCGCCTGAAACTTCCCGTCTGCGAACTCGAGCTAGACTACGGCAGGCGGCCGGAAGGCTCCCACTCGAAGCTCTCGACCTTCCGCGACGGCGCGAAAATCCTCTGGATGTTCGCGATGCTAATGAAGGAGACACGCCCCTTCGCCTTCTTCGGCGCCTTCTCTGCGGCGCTGATGACCGCAAGCGTCGTCTTCATGACACCAGTCCTCTACTCCTATTTCCAGACGGGACTCGTCGAGCGCATGCCGACCTGGGTGTTCTCGCTCGCACTGATGATGATGTCGCTTCTCTTCCTCACCGCCGGCACCATCCTCGATTCCGTCGCCCGCTCGCGCGCCGAGCAGTTGCGGATTCACTACATGACGCTTCCGGGCCTTGCTTCGGCACGTGTCCTCCGCGGCACGAGAACCGAAAAGCGGCTCTCCGCCGACGCAATATCGGTTCCGGCCAGGGCGGATGCCGCATGAAGAAGCTCCTGCGCTTCGGCATCGTCGGCACCACCGGCTTCGTAATCGATGCGGCAGGGTTGATGCTTCTGCTCAACACGACGCCGCTCGGTCCCTTTGCCGCGCGGGCGTTCGCGATCGTGATCGCGCTCGCCGCCACCTGGCTTCTCAATCGCAGCTTCACCTTCGGCGCCTCGCGCCATTCGCTGGCAGTGGAGGGTTTCCGGTACGGGTCGGTCGGCATCACCACCGCCGTCCTGAACTACGTTCTCTATTCGGCCCTGCTGATCGCCTCGCCGCTGTTGAAACCGGTTGTCGCGCTGGTGCTTGCCTCGCTCGCGGCAATGGCCTTCAGCTTCTTCGGCTATTCGCGCTTCGTGTTCCGCCGATAGCGGGAAGCGACGCCCCCGCTCGCCGCCTCATACTGCCTCCCAGCCGTCCTTTTCGCTCGCACGATAGATTGCGTCGATGAAGCGCTGGTTGGCCCGCGAGTTCTCCAAGGTCACGATCTCCTCCGGTTCGCCGGCAGCAGCACGGGCGAAAGCCTCCGCTTCGCAGCGGTATTGACGGCTGTCCTGGAAACGGAACACCTGCGAGAGATTGTGCGACTGGTTCGTCAACTCGATCTCTTCGGGACCCCACCGGTCGGCATTGAAGGGCGAGCGTACCTCGATGAAGCCGTCGGTGCCGTGAAAGACCATGAGCTGGCGGTTCGCCATCTGCGTCGAGATGTAGAAGCTCAATTCGAAGCCATCGAACTCGGCCTTCACGCTCGAATAGATGTCGGTGCCGAACACCGGGTCGCGCTCGGTGACCGCCTGCACGCGCAAGGGCTCCTTGCCGGTCGCGAAGCGGGTGGTGATCGTCGGATAGACGCCGATATCGGGAAGCCCGCCGCCGCCGAGCTCGGGCACGTTGCGCATGTTCGCGGGATCGCGGTTGAAGTAGGTAAACGCGCCCTGCACGTGACGCAGCCGGCCAATCGCTCCTTCCGAAAGCAGTGCCCTCACCTTCCGCCAGACCGGTGCATAGGTCACCATGAAGGCCTCGGAAACAACGACCTTGTTGCGGTCGCGGGCGGCGATCACCTGGTCGATCTCCTCCGCCTTCAGCGCGATCGGCTTTTCGCACAGCACGTGCTTTCCGGCGTTCGCCGCACGGATCGCCCACTCCACATGCTGCGACGTCGGCAGCGGAATGTATACGGCGTCGATGAGATCGGAGGCGAGCATCTCGTCGTAGGATCCGAAGGCATGGGGCACGGAAAAGCGATCGGCCACGGCGCGCGCCTTCACGAGGTCACGGCTCGCGATCCCGGAAACGACGCAGTTCTCGGCGTCCTGGATCGCGGGAATCACCAGTTCCCGGGCAATCTTCGCGGTCGACAGAATTCCAAAACGCAGCATGGGGGACCTCCTGAAACGATGCCGCGGCAACGTATCCATTGCCGCCGGGCGAGGCAATGGCTCCTGGGCGGTTGTCCTTCCATCAAAGAAAGTCGATGGTCGATCACGGACACTGTTGCTAACCTCCCGCCTCCTACCGGCCGGAAGCGGCTCTCCCACGAAGCCACGGAGTTTTCCCATGCAGAAGCGTTCGCTCGGCCGCACCGGCCTTTCCATCGCCCCCGTCGTCTTCGGTGGCAATGTGTTCGGCTGGACAGCGGACGAGAAGACCTCCTTTGCACTGCTCGACGCCTTCTTCGATGCGGGCTACAACGCGATCGATACGGCGGACGTCTATTCAGCCTGGGTCGACGGCCACGCCGGAGGAGAGAGCGAGACGATCATCGGCAAGTGGCTGAAGCGCGGCCACGTACCGCGTGATCGCGCGGTGATCGTCACGAAGGTCGGCTTCGACAACAACGGCAGGAAGACGGGCCTCAGTGCAAAATGGATCGCTGAGGCAGCAGAGGCCTCGCTGAGACGGCTCGGCACCGACTACATCGACCTCTATCTTGCCCACAAGCCGGATCCCGACGTGCCGCACGAGGAAACGCTCGAAGCCCTCGCGAGGCTGAAGCAGCAGGGCAAGGTCCGGGCGATCGGCTGTTCGAACTTCGACGCCACACGGTTGCAGGTTTCGCTCGATGTCGCGGCCGAAGCCGGCCTGCCGCGCTACGATGTCGTGCAGCCGGAATACAATCTCTACACCCGCGAGGCCTTCGAAGGACCTCTTGGCGACCTCTGCACTGCGCAAGAGATCGGCGTTATCAGCTATTACGCGCTCGCAGCCGGGTTTCTCACCGGCAAGTACCGCAAGCCGGAGGATGTCGCGGGTTCCGCTCGCAGCTACCGTGTCGGCGATTACCTGAACGAAAAGGGCTTCAGAATTCTCGCGGCACTCGACAAAGTCGCGGCAGAAACGAGTACCAGTCCGGCCACCGTCGCAATCGCCTGGATCGCCGCCCGGCCGGGCATCACGGCACCGATCGCTTCAGCAACCAGCCTGAAGCAGCTCGAAAGCCTGATTGCCGCCGGCAGGCTTCAGCTTTCCGCCGCGCAGATGGCGCTTCTCACCGAAGCCGGAGCATAGGACGTTCATGCCCATGGAGATACGCGACGCGCAATCAGCAGACGAAGCGGTGTGGCAACGCCTCTGGCGCGACTATCTGACCTTTTACAAGGTCGACCTGCCGGACGAGATCACCAGGCATACCTGGACGCGCATCCTCGATCCGTCGTCTCGCCTCGCCATGCGGCTTGCTTTCGTCGACGGTGAAATGGCGGGCTTCGCCATCCATCATTTTCACGACTCGACGTGGTCGATGACGCCGGACTGCTATCTCGAAGACCTCTACGTCGATGAGCGCTTCCGCGGCCAAGGCATCGGGCGAGCGTTGATCGACGACCTGATCGTGCTTGCCAAGGCAAAGGGCTGGTCACGACTCTATTGGCACACCGACCACGACAACACGACGGCGCGCAAGCTCTATGACACCTACGCCAAGGAAGACGGGCATGTGCGATACCGCGTCCGCCTATAAGCGAAAACAGCCCGCCTACGCACTAAAGCGGTAGAAATCCACGAATGCCCTGAGCGCCGGTCGCATCTGCCGGCGCGACGGATAATAGATGTAGAAGCCGTCGAAAGGTGGACACCAGTCTTCGAGGACGCGCACCAGACGCCCCCGCGTCAATTCCTCGGCAACCCGCTGATCGAAGAGATAGGCAATTCCGGCTCCGCCGAGACACGCCTGCAGCATCAGCCGGTCGTCCGAGAGGATCACGGGACCCTCGACGTCAACGATCAGTGATCGCCCCTCCTTCTCGAACTCCCAGCGGTAGATCGCACCGCTCGAAAAGCGACGCCGGATGCAGGCGTGTCGCAGCAGGTCGCGCGGATGCGCCGGCATCGGATGGGCTCGGAAGTAGTCCGGCGTCGCGACGACCGCACCGGAAAACGGTCCGCTCGCCTTCACCGCGATCATGTCCTGCTCCAGGCTTTCGCCGAGCCTCAGACCGGCGTCGTAGCCCTTCGCGACAAGATCCTCATACCGGTCCTCGGTGATGAGCTCGACAGTGATTTCGGGGTAAAGCTGCAGAAAGGAACCCAATCTGGCGACGATCACGTGGTCGGCCGCAAGCCGCGGGAGGGTGATGCGCAGGTTGCCGGCCGGTCTCTCGCGCGCGTCAACGAGAGCGGCCATCGCCGCATCGATCTCCCCCAACGCCGGGGCGAGACTGTCGAGCAAGCGCCGCCCTTCCTCGGTCGGGCGGACACTTCGTGTGGTGCGGGCGAGCAGGCGGATCCCAAGGTCTTCCTCGAGGCGCGCCACGGCATGACTGACCGCCGAAGGCGCGATCTTGAGTTCCTTGGCTGCTGCGCGGAAACTCCCATGGGCAGCGACAGCGGCAAGAACAGCGAGTTGCGAAAGCTGAGTTCGGTTCATTGTTCCAACAGATAGAACAAGTCGTTGCCTTTTGCAGTAATTATCAGAGCATTCCGCGCGAACTAGATTGAAGCCGTACCCAGAGTCAGAAGGCTCTGCCGCACCAACCTCGCCCGACCACACGAAGGAGCAACAGATGAAGACGCGCAAACTCGGGAGTCTTTCCGTTTCCGCCCTCGGGCTCGGCTGCATGGGCATGAGCCATGCCTACGGTCCCTCCGCCGACGAGAGCTCGGCGATAGCCACCTTGCATCGGGCCGTCGAGCTCGGCGTTACCCTCTTCGATACCGCCGAAGTGTATGGCCCCTACAAGAACGAAGTGCTCGTCGGGAAGGCCCTGCGGCCGTATCGCGATCGCGTCGCGATTGCGACGAAGTTCGGTTTCCACATCGATCCGACCAGGCCCTCCGACCAGATGATCACGGGTACCGACGGCCGGCCGGAGAACGTTCGCGCCGTCGCCGAGGCCTCGCTGAAGCGGCTCGGGACGGACGTGATCGACCTCTACTACCAGCATCGCGTCGATCCGGACGTTCCGATCGAAGACACGGTCGGCGCCATGGCCGACCTGGCGCGGCAAGGCAAGGTCAAGGCTCTGGGTCTTTCTGAAGCGAGTGCCGAGACGATCAGACGTGCCCATTCGGTCTATCCGATCGCAGCGGTGCAGAGCGAATACTCGCTGTGGACGCGCGATCCGGAAGAGAACGGCGTGCTCGAAACGTGCCGGGAGCTCGGCATCGGCTTCGTGCCTTTCTCGCCGCTCGGTCGCGGCGTGCTGACCGGCGCGCTGAAAGCGCTCGACGGCCTCGCCTCCGACGATTTTCGTCGATCGCTGCCGCGCTTCCAGGCGGAGAATTTCGACGCCAATCTCTCCCTGGTGAAATTGCTCGAGCGGATGGCGGAAGAGAGGGCCGTTACGCCGGCCCAACTTGCCCTCGCCTGGGTCCTGGCCCAGGGCGACTTCGTCGTGCCGATCCCCGGCGCGAGCAAGATCCCGCATCTCGAGCAAAACGTCGCGGCGGCCGATGTGACGCTCTCGGCGCACGACGTGGCCGCTCTCGGGGAGCTTTTGGCGCCTGCAAAGGTCGCAGGCGCGCGCTATTCGGAAAAGATGACGAAGATGTCTGGACGGTGAGACCGTCGCTCACACCGTGCCACGGCGGTAGGCTGAGGGTGTCGTTCCAGTCACCGTCTTGAACATCCGCGTCATATGGCTCTGGCTACTGAAACCGCAGGCGGGCGCGATCTCCGCAATCGGATCGCCGTTCGCCAGCATCCTTCTTGCCCGATCGATGCGCCGGTTGAGGATGAAACTGTAAGGCGAGACGCCGCAGCTCTGGCGAAACATGCGCTGCAGGTGGAATTCGCTCAACCCGGCGACACCTGCCAGTTCCCGAAGGGTGATCACGTGTTCAAGGCGGGCCTCGATGTAGTCGATCAGCCGTCGCCGGACCGATGGAGAGAGGCCACCGCGCAGGGGAACCCGTCGCGACCCGCCGTAACGCGGGTCCGAAAACAGGCAAGCGATCGCGGTGGCAATCGCCTCTTCTGCCAGCAGGGTCTCTCCCGCTTGTGTCGCGAGAGCGAGATGCCGCAGGCTCTCGGCAAGCCGGGGCGCATCGTCGAAGGTCGCCTCGGGAACGGTCATCAGCCGCGCATCGCGGTCGAGCATCTCGGAAAACTGCCGCCGCAATTCGTCGTCCCTGACATAGAGATGGACAAATTCGAAGGTGTCGTTGATCTCCCAGTCCGACGACGCGCCCTGCGGCATGAGGCAGAGTGCACCCGGCCAGCCATGCGCACGTCCGGCATCCAGTCGCCAGGTGCTTTCGCCGCCCCGGAGATAGAGGCTGAACGTATGCCCGTCCGGCCGTTCATAATGCATGCGGTCGAAGCTGTTGCGCCAGATCGCCGTCGACTTTCCGGCGCCGAGGTCCAGTCCTCCCAGCCGCCGGGCGCGGGGTGAGGAAGAAAGCAAGCTGTAGACGGACGGACGGTGCTGCATGGAAACCCTGTTGTAAGACCCGATCTATCTAACCGCAAGTTCGACGGTCGGCCACGCGGAAGTCACCGCGACCCCGCTTCTCGGCGCAATTCGCCGCAAGATCGTGCAAGCGCGAATGCCCGGCAGGGCCTAGGTGATCTCTGAAAGCCAAGGGACCATCATGACAAACTATCTGCTCTTTTCCTCCACCGTTCTGATCTGGGGCACGACCTGGATCGCCATCGCCCTCCAGATCGGCCCCGTTCCGGTTCTGGTATCCGTCTTCTACCGTTTCGCCGCCGCTGCGCTGATCCTCGTCGGCACTCTGATAGTGACCGGCCGGATGAAGGTGCCGCCGCTGAGGCAACAGCCCTTCATTCTCGCACAGGCACTCTGCCTGTTCTGCTGCAACTTCCTTTGCTTCTATTTCACTGCGGCCTACGTTCCATCCGGCCTGATATCGGTCGTCTTTTCGCTGGCGACGATCTTCAACGCCGTCAACGCCCGGATATTCTTCGGCGACCGGATCAGCCCACGCACGCTACTCGCGGCGATGCTGGGCGCCAGCGGTCTCGTGCTGCTCTTCGGACCGGACATATTCGTCGCCTTCAACCCGGACAGCTGGAAGGGCATCGGGCTCTCGGCGCTCGGCACGATGTTCTTCTCGCTCGGCAACATGGCGTCGCGCCGCAATAGTGCGGCCGGCATCAGTCCGGTGACAGCCAACGCCTGGGGCATGAGTTATGGCGCACTCACGCTCCTCGGTCTCGTCCTTGTTACCGCCACGCCGATGGTCGCGCCGCCGGATCTCTCCTATCTCGGCGCGCTGCTCTATCTTTCAGTCTTCGGCTCCGTCGTCGGCTTCACGACATACCTTATGCTGGTCTCGCGGATCGGTTCGCAGAAGGCCGCTTACGCGACCGTTCTCTTCCCCGTCGTCGCCCTTACGCTGTCGAGCATTTACGAAGACTATCACTGGACCGCGCTCGGCGTCGCCGGCCTTCTTCTGACCCTTGCCGGCAACGTCGTGATGTTCGCCCGTCTGCCGATACGGACGAACAGCGGCGCGGCAGAGCCGAGCAGAGCCTGAACAGGAAAGGGCGGCTGCGCCGCCCTTTCTCACTTCGTTGATCGTTCAGGCGCGAAGTATACCGCCGGTCGACTTTTCGACATTGGCGATGACCTTTTTGGTCAGCGCGTCGAAATCCTCGTCGGTCAGAGTCTTCTCGACCGGCTGGATCAGCACTTCGATCGCAACAGACTTGCGCCCCTCGCCGAGCGATGCGCCTTCGAAAACGTCGAAGACATTCACGCCGGTGATCAGTCTGCGGTCAGCACTTCCGGCGGCCTTGACGATTGCTCCGGCCTCCACCGTCTTGTCGACGACGAAGGCGAAGTCGCGCCTGACCATCTGGAAGGGCGAAAGCTCCAGCGCCGGCTTGGTCCGGGTCGCCTTCTTCTTCGGCTCCGGGATCGCGTCGACATAGATCTCGAAGCCCGCGAGGGCGCCGGTCACGTCGAGAGCTTCGAGTGCCTTCGGATGGAATTCCCCGAAGTAGCCGAGGATCACCTTCGGTCCCATCTTGATCGTGCCGGAGCGGCCCGGATGATACCATGCGGGTGCGCCGGGCTCGATCTGGACATTCCCCATCGGCAGGCCGCAGGCCTCCAGCACGGCGAGCGCGTCGGCCTTCGCGTCATAGACATCGACCGGCTTGCCGCCGCCCTTGGCCGTATTCGACCACATGCGGCCCGCACCGGCAAGGGAAGCCGTACCGCGGCGGATGCCGGCGGCGGCGCGGCGCTGCCCTTCCGGCGTATCGTTCTCGTAAGTACCCGAAACCTCGAAGATCGCAACGTCACCAAAACCGCGGTCGGCATTGCGCTGCGCAGCGGACAGCAGACCCGGCAACAGTGAGGGACGCATATCCGACATATCGGCAGCAATCGGGTTTGCAAGCCGCAGTTCATGGCTCCCACCGCCGAAGAGCTTCGCCTGTTCGTGCGAGATGAAAGACCATGTCACGGCCTCAAGCATGCCGCGAGCTGCCAGCGCGCGCTTGGCCGTGCGGGTGCGGATCTGCAACGGCGTCAAGATCCGGCCATTGACGGCGCCGGCGCTCGGCAACGGCTCAGGCTTGATGTTGTCGACACCATGGATCCGCATGATCTCTTCGACGAGATCGGCCTTGTCATCGATGTCCGGCCGCCAGGAAGGAACGGCAACCTTGACCACCTCACCAGCGCCTTCGACTTCAAAGCCGAGACCGTTAAGGATTTCTCGACCTTCCTCATTCGAAACGGTCAGCCCCGTCAGGCGCTTCACTTCCGAGAACGGGAAATCGACCACTTTCTTCATATGGCCCTTGTAGCCGGTGACCTTGGCGGCCGCCGCCGTCCCCCCGCACATTTCGAGTACCAGCTCGGTGGTGCGCTCGAGGCCGGGCACCATGTATTCCGGGTCGACGCCGCGCTCGAAGCGATAGCGTGCATCGGTGATGATGCCATGGCTGCGGCCGGTCTTGGCGATGTTGATCGGATCCCAGAGCGCCGACTCGATCAATACATTGACGGTCGCCTCGTCGCAGCCGGAATGCTCGCCGCCCATGATGCCGCCGATCGATTCCGGTCCGTTGTCGTCGGCGATGATGACATTAGCCGGGTTCAGCTTGTAGGTGCGGGTGTCGAGCGCGAGAATCTCCTCGCCCTCGCGGGCACGGCGAACCACGAGGTCACCCTTGACCTTGTCGGCATCGAAGACGTGCATCGGCCGACCCTGGTCGAAGGTCATGTAGTTGGTAACGTCGACCAGCGCCGAAATCGGACGAAGGCCGATGGCGAGAAGCCGCTGCTGCATCCATCTGGGGCTCGGGCCGTTCTTCACCCCGCGAACCAGGCGGTAGGCGAATCCGGGGCAAAGCCGCTCATCGTCGAGCACGATCTTGACCTCGACCGGGGTCTCGCCTTCAACCTTGAAATCCGGCGCCTTCGCCAGTCTCAGCTTGCCGAGACCGGAGGCAGCGAGATCGCGGGCGATACCGAAGATCGAGGTGCAATCCGGACGGTTGGGCGTGAGATTGATCTCGACGACCGGATCGTCCAGGCCGGCATAGGCAGCGAACGAGGTACCGACGGGCGCATCCTCAGGCAGATCGATGATGCCGTCATGGTTGTCGGAGATGTTCAGCTCCTTTTCGGAGCACATCATGCCATGGCTTTCCACGCCGCGGATCTTGCCGACGGCGAGAGTCACGTCGATGCCGGGAACATGGGTGCCCGGACGGGCAAGTGCGCCAACGAGGCCTGCGCGAGCATTCGGCGCGCCGCAGACTACCTGCAGCGGCTTTTCGCCGTTCGCGATCTGGCCATAGTCCACCATGCACACGCGCAGGCGATCGGCGTTCGGATGCTGCTCGGCGGAGATGACCTTTGCGATGACAAACGGCGCCAGCGCCTTCGCCTTGTCCTCAATGTGCTCGACCTCAAGGCCTATC
>DATGWU010000691.1:0-5617 GCA_035299345.1 Rhizobium sp. | reverse complement strand
GCGGATGCCGTCGCGAAGACGCGAGGAATTGGTGACAAAGAGGTCGTCGCCGACGAGCTGGCACTTCGAGCCGATCTTGTCGGTCAGGACCTTCCAGCCGTCCCAGTCATCCTCGGCCATGCCGTCCTCGATCGAGATGATCGGGTATTTGGCGGCCAGTTCGGCGAGATATTCCGCCATGGCTTCCGGTTCGAGCGTGCGGCCCTCGCCTTCGAGCACGTACTTGCCGTCCTTGAAGAACTCGGTCGAGGCGCAGTCGAGCGCGAGATACATGTCCTCGCCGGGGCGGTAGCCCGCCTTCTCGATCGACTTCACGATGAAGTCGAGCGCTGCCGGCGCACTTTCGAGGCCCGGGGCAAACCCGCCTTCGTCACCGACATTGGTGTTATGGCCCTGGGCGGCCAGTTCCTTCTTCAGCGTGTGGAAGACTTCCGAACCCATGCGTACGGCGTCGCGCATCGTTTCGGCGCCGACCGGCATGATCATGAATTCCTGGAAGTCGATCGGATTGTCGGCATGGGCGCCGCCGTTGATGATGTTCATCATCGGGACCGGCAGAACATGGGCGTTCGGACCGCCGACATAACGGTAGAGCGGCAGGCCGGAGGCTTCGGCGGCGGCCTTGGCGACGGCAAGCGAGACGCCGAGGATGGCGTTTGCACCGAGGCGCGACTTGTTCGGCGTGCCGTCGAGCTCGATCATCACCTTGTCGATCTGGATCTGGTTTTCCGCGTCCAGCCCGCCGACCGCGTCGAAGATCTCGGTATTGACGGCCTCGACAGCGCGCTCGACACCCTTGCCGAGATAACGGCTACCGCCGTCACGCAGTTCGACAGCCTCGTGTGCGCCGGTCGAGGCGCCCGACGGAACGGCCGCGCGGCCCATGCTGCCGTCTTCGAGATAGACGTCGACCTCGACGGTCGGATTGCCGCGGCTGTCCAGAATTTCACGGCCGATGATGTCGGTGATTGCAGTCATGAGCGCCTCCCTGGTGCTGGGTGGGATTGAGGATGGCGCCTGTCTTAATCGAAGACGGGAAAAATACAATGCACGCAGTGTGACAGACGCCGAAAGGTGAGGATGAATGCAAAACGCCGGCCCATCGGGCCGGCGTTTCCAAAAGAAGAGGCCGTAATCGATACGGGTGGCCTCAGGCGCTCTTGGCGACGGCGTCGAAGGCGAGCAGCTTTTCGAGAAGCCGCGGCATGTCTTTCAGATAGACCATATTCGGTCCGTCACATGGCGCATTGTCCGGGTCCTGATGCGTCTCGATAAAGACGCCGGCGACCCCGACGGCAATGGCCGCCCGGGCAAGCGTCTCGACGAACTGCCGTTCGCCGCCCGAAGTCTCTCCCTGCCCGCCAGGCTGCTGCACTGAATGGGTGGCGTCAAAGATTACAGGAGCGCCCGTAGCTGCCATGATCGGCAGCGACCTCATGTCGGAGACCAGTGTGTTATAGCCGAAGGACACGCCGCGTTCACACAGAAGTACGTTCGGATTGCCGCTTTGCGTGATCTTCGAGAGCACGTTCTTCATGTCCCAGGGGGCGAGGAACTGGCCCTTCTTGACGTTGATCGCGCGTCCGGTCTTCGCCGCTGCGACGAGAAGGTCCGTCTGGCGGCAGAGGAAGGCTGGAATCTGCAGAATATCCACCACCTTGGCCACCTCAGAGCACTGCTGTTCTGTGTGGATGTCGGTCAACACCGGAACGCCGAGCTCTTTCTTCAGGTCGGCGAAAATTTCCAGCCCCTTTTCGAGGCCAATGCCGCGTTTGCTGGATAGGGACGAGCGGTTCGCCTTGTCGAAGGACGACTTGTAGACGAGGCCAATGCCCAATTTTTCGCAAAGCTCCTTCAGCGTGCCAGCGACCATAAAGGCGTGGTCGCGGCTTTCCATCTCGCAAGCGCCGGCAATCAGCGAGAAGCGCCTGGAATTGGAAAAGACGACCTTGGCGGCGCCTTCGCCGACGACGACTTCGGAATTGGTCGAAGTGCTCATTATTCCTCCTGGAAAACGAAATGCGCGCCCTGCCCCGCTTCACGCGGTACGATCAGGCGGCCATCCTTACGTGCATGGCGAACGCCATTAGCAGCCAGCAAGCGTTCTGTCACGCCGATATCCCCGGTCCGGAAGACGATCGCCGCACCGACGAGGCCGCGTCCGGCGTTTCGCGCGTCAAGCCCGAAATAGCCCGAAAGGCCGGCGGGCGTCAGCACCTCGATCTTCGCGTTCGCCGAAGGCACGACGATGCCGAAGGAATGCGCCTCGATCTCGCGCTGGTGGAAGACGGTCTCCAGCATCTCCTGGAAGTCGGACGGATTTTCCTCCGTCAGCACCACGGCGGAGATGCCCGTCACACCGTTCTCGTGGCGTTCCAGCGCGGCGCGATCCGCCGGTAGCGGATTGGCCCGTTCGCAGGAGAAGAGGAGAAAATCGGGCGCGCGCAGGTCGGCGGCGAATGCAAGCCTGAAAGAAGCCGTTGCCTCGGTGCCGTCCGGCAATCTGAGCGGCCGCGAGAAATGCAGGATCTCGCCAGCCGACAGACCGTGTTCGACATAGACGTCACGGTCCGCCGCCGCACTTGTCGAGGCAACCGCTATCCCCGACAACCCCTCCCCGTCCGGCGCGCGGAAACGGAAGGCGCGGTCGCGAGCAACGAAGACATTGCCCTTGCGGGCGGCTTCCTCGCACGTCTCACGGCTCGCCACCGCGAGCGGCTCAAGATAGGTCTTGTCGGAGAAGAAGACGCAGGCGTTCTCGGTGCCGAAGGGATGCAGGGCGTCGTCGGCGACCGTAAAACCCAGCGCCCCGAGCCGCTCGCGCGCGGGTTTCAGCCCGTGCACCGGCAGAACGATGTGATCGACGCCGCGCGGCGTCTCCATAGCAGTGGACATCCAGCGCCCTCCTTGTCGACCGCGTCTGGTTTGCGCGATTTGCGGGCGCTTTGCAAGGCGACTGCGGTCTCATCCCGTCGGCGTTCGTCGGGGGGGCGAATGCAGGCGAAAATTCCCCCGAACGGCCAACTGCTTACCAATATTTAAGTACTTGCGGAACACATATGGAACAGATAGTGTATGTTCTGGATTTGTTTCACACGACGGGGCTCTGGACCATGCTGACGCGCAAGCAACAGGAACTGCTTCTCTTCATTCACGAGCGGATGAAGGAATCGGGCGTGCCGCCGTCTTTCGACGAGATGAAAGACGCTCTCGACCTCGCCTCGAAGTCCGGTATCCACCGCCTCATTACAGCGCTCGAGGAGCGTGGCTTCATCCGCCGGCTGCCGAATCGGGCGCGGGCGCTGGAAGTGATAAAGCTGCCGGAGGCCTATTCCTCCAGCCTGCAGCCGCGGCGCGGCTTCTCGCCGAGCGTCATCGAAGGAAGCCTCGGCAAGGGCCAGCCGGCACCTGCCGCCAAGGCGCCCGCGGAAGAGCGTTCGAATTCGGTCGCCGTCCCGGTCATGGGCCGCATCGCGGCCGGCGTGCCGATCTCGGCGATCCAGCACAACACCCACGAAATCACCATTCCGGCCGAGATGCTCGGATCGGGCGAGCACTATGCGCTCGAAGTCAAGGGTGATTCGATGATCGAGGCCGGTATCCTCGACGGCGACACGGTCATCATCCGCAATGCGAGCAACGCAACGCCCGGCGACATCGTGGTGGCACTCGTGGACGACGAGGAAGCGACGCTGAAACGCTTCCGCCGCCGGGGCGATTCGATCGCACTCGAGGCTGCGAACCCGGCTTATGAGACGCGCATCTTCGGCCCCGATCGTGTGAAGATCCAGGGCAAGCTCGTCGGCCTCATCCGCCGCTATCACTGACCGTTGCCGCGGGGGAGAACTCCGCGGGCTCTCTGTCGGCGAAGCTGTCGGTCCGCCAGTCGTAAAGGCGATGCCGCTGCCACGGCCTGTCGAGAGTGGTGAACGCGGTGCGCTGCCGGATTTCCCGATCCTCATGATTCCCGAGATAGAATTCGGTTGCGCCGGTGCGCCGCAGCATTTCCGCATCGATCATCTTCGCGCCGGAGCGGCAGGTGCCGAAAGGTGAACGGCGCGGCGTAATCACGAGATCGGCAGCGTCGCAGGCGGCACCGAGAAGCGCCGGGTCCTCGACGGTGGCGATCCGCCACCCTTCCGGCAGCCGGGCGATGCACCAGACTTTTCCCGTACAGAGAAATCGGCCGGGGGCCGCCGCGCCGAACTGTCGCCCCATCGTATCACGGACGGCTCTGATCTGCTCGACGGACAGCCGGTCCGCTCCGTCCGCCCGGGTGCCGGCGACGGCGTCATCCTCACTGCGCAGCGGTCCAAGATGATCGGGGCGCGCAAGCGCATGCTGCCATTGTGAGAAGAGGAAGTCCGACGGTTTGCTGCGGTTCGTCGCGATCGTCCTGCCGTCGGCACCGGGCAGGCCCGCCAGGCGCCCGTCCTCCGAGACGATGAGGCTGGCCGTCTCTTCCGGCGGCAGGAGGACCGCAAGCGCGATCGCGGCTGCAAGGACTGCCGCACCGATCCAGCGCAGCCGCGTATGCAGGAGGGTGAGCAACAGCAGCCCTACGCTGGCGAGCGGCAGGAACCATGCCCCGAACCGGCCGAACGACGTCCCCTCGCTCCAACTCGCCACCGTGGTTGCAATCACGATGACAATCTCGAGCCCCTCGCCCGCGAGAATGAGGAACGGCGCGTCGAGGCCGAGCGGCATGAGCAGCATTGCCGCCAGCGCCGCCGGCATCACCACGACCGAAATGATCGGCATGGCTGCGAGGTTGGCGACGAGACCGTAGGGTGCCATTCTATGAAAATGAGCGACCGCGAAGATCGCCGTCGCGAGTCCGCCGATCAGCGAGGTCACGAAGGTGCCGGCCGCGAAGTCCCACAGGAACGAAAGCGCCTTGCGGCCCGGAAAGTCCGGCGCGTAGCGCGACGACCGCCCTGCACTCCGTCGCCAACCGTCGTAACCGGCAATCAGCCCGGCGGTCGCGGCAAACGACATCTGAAAACTCGCACCGAGGACCTGCGACGGAGAGATCGCAAGAATGACGATCGCCGCCAGTGCGAGGTTGGGCAGGCTGATCGCCGGGCGGTCGAACAGGACGGCGACCAGCATGATCGCCGTCATCAGGAATGCGCGGACGGCGGAGACCTGATAGCCGGAAATCATCAGATAGAGGAAGGCGGCGACGAGCGCGGCAGCGGCAGCGATCTTCTTGACCGGCCAGGACTGGGCGATCGCCGGCGAGAGGCTGAGCAGCTTGCGCAGGCCGACGAAGAAGATGCCCGCGGCAAGCGCCATGTTGAGGCCGGAGATCGCGGTGATGTGCGCCAGACCCGAAAGCCGCAATGCCTCCGTCGTCGCCTCCGACATCGATCGCCGGTCGCCGGTAACGATGGAGGCAGCAAAACCGCTGGCGTCGCCCGGAACCGTGCTCCTGATTCGCTGCGTGATGCCGTCACGGACGACAAGGAGCGTCTGTTCAGCTGCGTCCCACCATGCGCCGGAACCGCTCTCCGCCAAGCCTTCGACGCGCGCCGGCGCTCCGAGAAAATAGCCGACGGCGCCGATCCCACCGAAGTAGCCGGAGAACGAAAAATCGTCGAGGCCCGGCAAGGCC
>DATGWU010000690.1:0-6136 GCA_035299345.1 Rhizobium sp. | reverse complement strand
CCGTCATCGCGGTTGAGCGCAGCGGCGACTGCCAGCCGAACCGGCCGGCGAGGTCGGCCAGTGCCGTAACCGTTCGCCCGAAGATCGCCGGCACGACGACCGTCGGGCCAGGAGCGAGACCGAGCCACCGGCGATGCAGCGCGAGTGTCGCCGCAAGCGTCAGCCGTTCCGGCGCGGCAAGCTCGATGTCGCTGCCGGCCTGGATCGTGCCGTCGACGGCGAGTGCGACGGCGGTTGCCACATCCTCGACATCGACCGTTTCGACCGGGCTTTCGGCGTGGATGAGCGGCTGGACGAAGGGGAAGGCGGCGAGCGCCCGCAGCAGGGCGGTTCCGCCGAAGGCATTGCGCCCGATGACAAGCGCCGGCCGCAGGATGACGAAGGGCAGGCCGCTGTCCGCGAGTGCGGTATCGGCCCGGCGCTTGGTTGCCAGAAACGGCAGCTCGGCGCCGTTGCCGTCGACGCGGGCGGAAATTTGTACAATGCGGTGGATACTGCTCGCCTTCGTGGCCTCGTAAAGTGCGAGCATTGCGTTCTGCTGGGATGCGGCGAGATCGTCGGTGAGGCCGTCCTGCAGGGCGCCGGCGCAGTTGACGACCACGTCAAAGCCGTCGAGCTGCGGCCGCCACGCTTCCGCGGTCTGGAGCTCGGCCAGATCGGCGGCGATCCATTGGACTTCCGGCCAGCGGGCGCGCGCTCTCGCGACACCGCGGGCGAGCCCGGTGACGGCATGGCCGTCGGCGGCCAGCCGTCGCATGACCGCCGAGCCGATGAAACCTGTACCGCCGAGAATCAGAATGCGCATGGCCGAGCCTAGCATTTCAGGCGCGTACCGTCAGACCAGTGCTGGGCCGATCATCCCTCGAACTGCCGGTAGCATTCCTCGGCGATCACGCGCAGCCGTTCACGCGAGATCTCGCCGCTCAGCGCATAGCCGACCGGTCCGTCGATCCAGTAGAAGGTCTCGATGGTGCCCTCGTTCGCATAACGGAAGCTCGTCGTGCGGTTGGCGTCGTTGCGCCCGGCAAGCACCGTGATGCGCTCGCCGCCGGTATCCTCGTACATCAGCATGGCGCCGGCCTTTCCCCCGACAGGCACCAGTCGGCCGCCGACCAGGCGGTAACCGAACCGCGAAAGGTCGGGGATGCTGAGCGGATGATCGAGCCGCTTGCCGAGCCAGGCGGCAAGATGCTCCTGTTCGTCGGCGCCGACCTCCACCGGATGGCGGACATCGCTCGCATAGATGAGGAAGGCGGAACGGGCCTCTTGTGGCAAGGCGGCAGCCGTCTGCTGCACCGAAAGGGGCGCTCTTCCCAAGAGAGAGGGCATCGCCTGTCCGATCGCGATGCCGGCGCCGAGAAGGATGAGGGATGCGGCCATCTGCCGGAAGGGGAGGTGACGTAGCCGTCGCGTTGGCTTCGGCTGCGGCGTCAGCAGGAGTTCCGGATCGCGCGGATCGCTACGGCCATAGCCGGAGAAGAGTGCACGGAGGTCGTCGTTCTGCGCCTGCCAGTCGGCGATCATGGCGGCGTCTTCCGGGCGTGCTGCGAGCCAGGCTTCGACCTCGCTACGGCGCCCGGCGTCGAGTTGTCCGTCGACATAGGCGTGCAGGTCTTTTTCGTCGATGGAGCCGGGTTCGGGCATTACATTGGTCTCCGGAGCGTAACGATGTTCTGTTCGGTGAGCACCACCCGCAGCCGCTCACGGGCACGGGAGAGGCGCGACATCACGGTTCCGATCGGAATTCCGAGCATGTCGGCGACCTCCTGGTAGGCGTAGCCTTCGACGACCACGAGCATGAGGACGGAACGGTATTCCGTGGCAAGTCCGTCGAGGGCCGCGCGCAGGCGATCCCGCTCGAGCGGATCGGCCGCGGTCGCCGGCGCTTCGAGGTGGTCTGCCTCGCCGATGTCTACGGCGGGAAAGCGGCGGGCGTTGCGGCCGCGATTATGATGCAGGTTCGTCATGATCGTGTAGACCCATGCCTTCAGGCTGCCGCCGCGCCACGTCCCGCGCCTGGCGAGCGCCGTCTCCACGCAATCCTGCAGCAGGTCCTCGCCGTCGGAATCCGAGCGCGTGAGGCTGCGCGAATAGCGCCGCAGGCCGGGCAGCAGCGCAAGCATGTTGTCTTCGAAGAGTCCGGAGCCGGGGCTTGTGCTCCCCGGCTTCGCCTTCTCCCTGTCAGGGCCTTGCGGCATTCCATACGCCTTTCACACCGTCGCCGGTGGCATCGCCTTCCTTCTGGTCCTTGACCCAGAAGTAGAGCGGCATGCCGTCCTTCGCCCACTGCATTGCGCCATCCTTGCGCGTCACCAGCGAGTATGCCCCTTCGGCCTTGGCACCGGAAGGGGCGAGGAAGGGCGGCCAGTTCTCGGCGCAGTCGTCATAGCAGTTCGAGACGCCCATCTTGTCGTTCTTGAACGTGTAGAGCGTCATGCCGTTGTCGCCGGCGACAACCTCGCCCTTGTCGGTCTTGACGGTCTTGACCGGCGCCTGCGCAAGGGCCGGCCCGGCAAGCGCGATGATGGCGAGAGAGAGAAGAAGACGGGATTTCATGGCGGAACCTCCGAAGTGTTGCTCGGCACGTCCCGATCGGCCGCGCCTGATGCATAAGACACCGGAGCTAGGCGTTTTATTCCCTGCCTGACGAAGAAAATTGCCAGAATCTGCGAGCAGGGAGCGGGACGCCACGGTCTGGTGACGGGAGGTGCCTCAGAGGAGGGAGCCACGAGGATTCCCCGTCGCGCTTGCCAACGGTGGGGAATCCTGCCAAGCACGGCGCATGCAGTTCGCACCCCAGCAGGACGATGCCCTGAAAGCCGTTTCGAAATGGCTGAAGGAGGGCAGGCAGCCGGTCTTTCGCCTGTTCGGCTATGCCGGCACGGGCAAGACGACGCTTGCCAAGCACTTTGCCGAGCACGTTGACGGCGATGTGCTGTTTGCAGCCTTCACCGGCAAGGCGGCGCAGGTGTTGCGCTCGCGCGGCGCGTCGAATGCGAAAACCATCCATTCGCTGATCTACCGGCCGCGCGGCGAGGAGGCGGTGGAGGACGAGGAAACCGGCAAGACGTCGATCTCGCCGATGTTCGCCATCAATCGCCAGAGCCCGGTCGCGAAGGCTGCAATGATCGTCATCGACGAGTGTTCGATGGTGGACGAGCAGCTCGGCCGCGACCTGATGAGCTTTGGAACGCCGATCCTGGTGCTCGGCGACCCCGGCCAGTTGCCGCCGGTATCGGGCGGCGGCTTCTTCACCGACCACGAGCCGGACTTCCTGCTGACCGACATCCACCGCCAGGCCCGCGACAACCCGATCATCGAACTTGCCATGCATATCCGCGAGGGCAAGGAGATCATGCACGGGGACTATGGGACGGCGAAGGTGATTTCCAAGAACGAGGTCTCCCAGGAGCTCGTCCTGGAGGCCGATCAGGTGCTGGTCGGCACCAACCGCACGCGGCGGCGCTACAACAAGCGGCTTCGGGAACTGAAGGGTTTTACCGCCGAGTACCCGCAGGCCGGCGACAAGCTCGTCTGTCTGCGCAACGACCAGGTGAAGGGGCTGCTCAACGGCTCTCTGTGGCAGGTCATGACGTCCTCGCGGGAGACGGTGAAGCCCGGCATCAACCTTCTGATCAGGCCCGAAGACGACGACATGGACCGGGGTGCCGCCAAGATCAAGCTCCTGAAGGCGGCGTTCGAGGACATCGAGACCGAAATTCCCTGGACGACCCGGAAGCGTTACGACGAGTTCGATTACGGCTATGCGCTGACGGTGCACAAGGCGCAGGGTTCGCAGTGGAACAACGTCGTTCTCTTCGACGAGAGTTTCGCCTTCCGCGATACGCGCGAACGCTGGCTCTACACGGCGGTCACCCGCGCGGCGGAAACGCTCACCATCGTGCGGTGAGCGTTTCGGAAGCCTTTATTGCTTCAGCGTCGTCAAGGTCATCACGACATCGCGCTCCGTCTTGCCGGAGGCGGTGGCGATCTCGGCCAGCGGCTTGCCGGCCTCCGCGGCGGCAAAACCCTTTTCCTTGAGCATTGTGACGAAGGCCTCCTCCGTCTGGCCGTAGAGCGGCGCGATCTGGCTCGGCGTGCCGCCGACCACCAGCTCGATCATTGCGACCTGCGGGCTGACGCTCGTCGTTCCTGTCATCGCCGGCCAGGCGAAGGCGATCCCGGCGGCAAGCGAGAGGCCGAGCGCGATCGCCATCGGCGGGCGCTTGAAGTAGCTCACGAAGGGACGCCAGTTTCGCCAGACGTGCAGCAGGAACGGTGCGACCAGCACCATGCTCAGCAGTTCGTGCATCTCCCGGAACGCGCTCGTGCCGAAGTGAAAGAAGAGGGCGACACCGGAGACGAGCGATATCAGGAAGAGACCGGTGGTGAGCGGCGTGGCGTAGCGGGAAAGAAGTGCAGGCATTGTCCTTGTCCATCGTTGTTGGCGATGGACCAGTGATAGGCGGAGTCTAGCCTGCGGTCGTGTTACAAAGTTGTTAGGTACGACAATTGTCAAATATGCGACAACCTGTCGTGCCGTTCAGGACCTACGAGGCGATGACCCCGGACAGCACGGCCTTCGCGACCGCCTGGAAGCGGTTGCTGGCGTCGAGTTTGCGGATGATCGCCGCCTCCATTGCCGTGATTTCTTCGCCTGCCATATCGAGTGTACGGGCGATCCGCGTCGGTGTGTAGCCCTCGGCGATCAGTTCCAGGCAACGCCGTTCCAGATCGGAAAGTTCGACGCCGTCGCGCATGTCGGCAACGAAAGACTGTTCGCCCGCGCCATCGGGAGAGAGGAGGGCGATGATCTGCTGCATTTGCCGGCGGATGGTGGAGAGCGCGGCAATGAGCTCGCGTTTGCGGGCGACGAGTGCCTGCTGAAAGATCTCGCTCGCCTCCTCTTCCGAGGCCGAGGTCGCAAGTTCCTCCATCAGCTCCTGGATGACGGCGATCGGCATGCCGATCTCGCGGCACGCATTGATGAGCGCCATACGCGCGATGTCCGCGTGGGTATAGACGCGCATCAGGCCGATGCGACCCGCCTTGATGAGGCCCTTCTCCTCATAGAAGTGCAGCGTGCGATGGGTGATGCGGAACATGTTCGCCATGTCGGCTATGGCGACCGGCTCCGCCGGCATGTTGCCCGGAAGCGGCATCTGCGGCAGATAGCCGGGAGTGCCGCGGTCAAAAGCCGGAGACCGATCGCCCTGCAGCGGGTCCTCCTGCAACCGTTCCGCCATGATTGTCCCCTCGCTTTCTCGCGTCTACATCGTCTCGGCTGCGTCTTTCCTGCTGGACCCTTGATCAACCGTGTCAAGCCTGTCGGGCGCGGCGGCGCAAGGCGTCTGGACACGGGGCTTCCTGAATAAACGTGCAGATTAACGACGTCCTGCGGAGGTTGTAAACCTCTCCAGGTGCCCAAGTTTGGTGATTGCAACCAGACCGGTCGGAATGGATGGTCTCCGGTGGGTTTGCCCCTATCCAGGATTGCGGCTTGGTGTGGCGGCTGCAACCGACCACGGCAGATTTCCATCAAGACTTCACATGAAGCCATGTGTTTTTGTCGTTGGCGTTCTTTCGAGCGATGCCGTAAATGACGATCTGCAAGACCCACGCCCTCATGGAACCGCGCCGATGCCCGCCAAGCTTTCCGTCAATCTGAACGCCATCGCGATGCTGCGAAACCGCCGGGATCTTCCCTGGCCGGATCTCGCCCATTTCGGGCGTATTGCCCTTGCGGCGGGCGCGAGCGGGCTCACCGTCCATCCGCGTCCGGACCAGCGTCATATCCGCTTCAGCGATCTGCCGGTGCTGCGGGCGCTGATCGACGACGAGTTTCCCGAGGCCGAATTCAACATCGAAGGCTATCCGACCGAGGAATTCCTCGCGCTCTGCGAGGCGGCGGAGCCGGAACAGGTGACGCTGGTGCCGGACGATCCGAGCCAGGCGACCTCGGACCACGGCTGGGACTTCGCCGGGCAGCAGAATTTTCTGAAAAATGTCGTTGCCCGCCTCAAGGGCAAGGGCATGCGTGTTTCGCTCTTTGCTGACGGCGACGGTGATGCACAAGCCATGACGCTCGCGGCGCAGACCGGCGCAGACCGGGTGGAGCTCTATACCGGTCCCTATG
>DATGWU010000689.1:0-12317 GCA_035299345.1 Rhizobium sp. | reverse complement strand
TTTCGCGCATGTCCTCGACGGCGGTGTCGATGTGGATCTCGTAGCCGGCGTCGATCAGCGTGTCGGCGAGGTCGAGCGTGATCCCGAGCGTCTGGCCGCTGCCGACGCTTGCGCCGGTGATGCCGTCGATCTCGGAGCGGTTGCCGCCGCTCAGCCGGCGCCAGTCGGTCAGGTGGCGGTAGTATTTCGACTTGCCGCCGGCCATCCACAGCGTGCCGGCATATTGCCCGGAGGCGTCGGTCACGTAGATGACGACATAGGCGCCGTCGCCGCCGTAATTGGCGAGCGCGGTCTCGAAGGTGACCTGGCGGGCCTCCGCCACGGCGGGAGCCGCGACGACGGTGGCGAGCGCGAGTACAGATGCAATCTTGTTCATTTCCTGTCTCCGGTGATGAGTGTGAAACGGTTATCGGTGTCAGATGGCCGCGGGCAGGGGCACCCGTTCCGCGGACCACCGAGGTGGTCCACCGGCCGAGGACGTCGCACGGGAAAGCGGGTCGTTACTGGATGATGACCTTCGGTCTTGCACCGTTCTTGAAGAGCCCGTTCGCCGGGGGCGTCGCCTTGATCGGCATCGGAGCGACGTCACTGGCTGCCGTTCCGCGACGGTTGTCGTGATCGTCGTCCTCTTCTTCGCGATCGCCGTCATGGCGCTCGCGTTTGTGGTCGCGGAAGCTCTCGTCTTCCATTTCCACGATTTCCAGCGTCGAGGGATTGACCTTCACCTCGATCTGCCGGCCGGAGGCGTCAGTGGCGAAGATCTGGTAGCAACCATCGTCGGTGCGGATCTTGCGAACGGTCCAGCCGCGCTCTTCCGCCATCTTCTGGATGACGTTCCGCGGCTGCCAGTCGGCCATGGGCACATCGCAGTCGTCGTCCGCGAGCGCGATGCCGCCGAGACCGGCATAGAGCAGGGCGGCTGCAAGGGCGTGATATTTCATTCTCGGTGTCCTCTGACTATTGTCTGGCTGGACCATGCATGGTCATCCTGACAGCGACCTGAAAGGCGGAAAGATTTTCTTTCAGCTTGTTGTCAGCTTTGGCTGATAGCGCGTTCATGTAAATATCAAGATGGGAAAAGGGCCGGGAATCGTGCGCGTGCTGCTGGTGGAGGATGACGGTGGGTTGGGCGCCGCAGTGCGCGACCAGATCGCCGCAGACGGACATGTGGTCGACTGGGCGCGGCGCCTCGATCTTGCGGAGGACTACCTGCGCACGACCGGTTACGACCTGATCCTCCTCGACCTGATGCTGCCGGACGGCCGGGGCATTCCCTTCCTGCGGGCGCGGCGGGGCGGCGGCGATGCGACGCCGGTCATCATCCTGACCGCGCTCGACCAGATTTCCGACCGCATCGAGGGGCTGGACGCCGGCGCCGACGACTATCTGGTGAAACCCTTCGACCTCAGCGAACTCTCTGCCCGCGTGAAGGCGGTGGCGCGGCGCTATACCGGAAACCCTAATCCGCTCGTCACCATCGGTGAGCTGCAAGTGGATCTCGCCGCCCGCAGCGTCAGCCGCATGGGAAAATCAGTGCCGTTGACGGCCCGCGAATGGGTGCTCTTCGAAGCCTTCCTCCAGCATCCCGGCATGCTCCTTTCCAAGCCGCAGCTTGAGGAGCGGCTCTACTCCTTCGACGACGAGATCGAGAGCAACGCCATCGAGGTCTATGTGAGCCGGCTTCGCCGCAAGCTCGGGCACGACGTGGTCGAGACCATCCGCGGTATGGGCTACCGGTTGCGTCAGTCATGAGGAAGAGAGCGAGCCTTCAACGACATCTGGCGATCGGGCTGGCGATCGGTGTGAGTGTCATGTGGATTGCCGCGACGGCCGCCGCAGCGCTCATCGTGCGTGCGGAGCTCGACGAGGTCTTCGACAGCGCCATGCAGGAAACCGCCCAGCGCATCCTGCCGCTCGCGGTGATCGACATCATCAGCCAGGGCGAGGAACGTCCGACGCAACGGATTCTCTCGATCCGCAAGCACGACGAGCACCTGAACTACGTGGTGCGCGACGAGAAGGGCAACGTCCTGATGCGCTCCCACGACGCGGAGCTCGCGATCTTCCCGCCCTTCGAGAAGACCGGCTTCGCGACCACCGAGACGCACCGTCTCTACTCCGAAACCGCGGTGCGCGGTACCGTTACCATCACGATCGCCGAACCGCTCGGCGACCGGCGCAAGGCGACGCTCGATGCGGCAATGGC
Source organism: Rhizobium sp. (assembly GCA_035299345.1). Classification (GTDB taxonomy): domain Bacteria; phylum Pseudomonadota; class Alphaproteobacteria; order Rhizobiales; family Rhizobiaceae; genus Allorhizobium. Next base: position 10,111 of record DATGWU010000689.1, on the reverse strand, counting down.
GCTCGCCCTGCCGCTCGGCGCCCTGATCCCGGCAAGCTTCGTCGGCGTATGGTGGCTGGTCCGGCGCAGCATGCGGCCCGTTCATGTCTTCGGCGACCAGATCGAACGGCGCGGCAGCGGCGACCTGACCCCCGTCGACACGGCCTCGCTGCCGCGGGAGATCACTCCCATCGCGGACGGCGTCAACCGGCTGATGGAGCGGTTGCGGCGGGCGCTCGAGGCGGAGCGGACCTTCACCGCCAACAGCGCACATGAGCTGCGCACGCCGATTGCAGCGGCACTCGCGCAGACCCAGCGGCTGGTCGCCGAGGCACCGCGCGGACCGTTGCAGGACCGCGCAAGGGACATCGAGGGGGCATTACATTCGCTCGCGCGCCTCGGAGAAAAGCTGATGCAGCTCGCCAAGGCGGAGGGCGGCGGCCTCATCGCCGCGAAGCCCCACAACCTGGTGCCCATCCTCTCGCTCGTCGCCAACGATTTCACCCGGACGGCGGCGACGGCTGACCGGCTCGATCTTCGGCTGCCGAAGGAGCCGGTCATGTCGCGCATGGATGCGGATGTATTCGCGATCCTCGCCCGCAATCTCATCGAAAACGGTCTGAAGCACGCTCCCGCCGGGACCCGCGTCGCGGTGTCGCTGACGTCGGAACGGGTGTTTTCCGTCAGCAATGCCGGGCCGCCGGTCGCCCCGGAGGTGCTGAAGACGTTGACGCGGCGCTTCGCGCGCGGCGAGACCCAGACCGACGGAACAGGGCTCGGGCTGGCGATCGCGGAATCCATCGCCACGGGTGCGGGTGCGCGGCTCGAACTGCTCTCGCCGGCAAGCGGCCGGGAGGACGGCTTCGAGGCAAGGGTCTATCTGGACCAGGGCCAGGCATAAGTTCCGGGACCGTCAGCCGAGGCGCCTGGTGCGGCCCGCAGATGCCAGCTGCCGCCAGTTATCCCGGCTATCAAGACCCGCAATCGCACGGGCCTCTGTCGCTGCTCTCCCGACTTGCAAATTATAATAAAACGCATAGAGTAAGAATAATTAATTGCATGAATTCGGATCATGGCAGCAGAGACTATAGACCACGGAATGCTAGCCGAATTGGTTGCGGCAGGGGCGGTCCGTACCGCGCATGTTGTCGGGCAATCGGGCGGCTGGTCGCTCAGGGTGAAATATGGCGCGGCGGAGCGCGCGCTTGCTGCACAGCGCAGCCGGCAGGTGCGTATTTTCCGGCGTATGGAGACTCTCGTTTCCTATCTTCAAGATCTAGGAATTGAACGCTTCGACGTCGACGCGACTGCCTATGAGGCCGAGGGCGGAAAGTCGCGGCCGGATAGGGCCGAAGCAATGCGACGCACGCACGAAGCGGCGGCCCACGACCAATGGTTTCGCACGCAGGTCGAGGAAGCGATAAGCGAAGCCGACGACCCGAATACCGAATGGGTATCTCATGAGGAGCTCAAACAAGGCATTGCTCGCCAGCGGGCTAGATTGCTGGCACGGATCAACGGCGATAACGCGTGAACATCGTCTGGTTGCCGAAGGCACAAGCCGGGCTCGCCCACGCCATAGACTACATCGCGCAGCAAAATCCCCGCGCCGCACTCGATCAACTCCGGGAAATTGAACAGCAGAGCGACATGCTGGCAAATCATCCGGAGATCGGACGGGCCGGACGCCGACGCGGAACTCGCGAACTGGTCATCGGCCGGATGTCTTTCATTCTTGTCTATCGCGTGCGGGCGAGACCAAGGTGCGTCGAGGTGCTTCGCCTTCTCCATGGTGCGCAGAAATGGCCCTGAGCGAGCGGACGGCACCTGGTCGGATGTCACGCCAAGCCTGAGAAGGTGCCGGCGACCTGGCGGTTGTGCAATGCCCGCAGCTCACAGCAAGAGGCCCTGTGCCCCGTCGATCCAGAGCGGCGTGCCGGTGATGTGGCGTGCCCGGTCCGACGACAGGAAGACAATCGCGTCAGCGACGTCTCCGCTGGTGCCCGGCCGGCCCTCGCTCAGCGGCACCTTGCCCTCGGGATATTCGACGGGAAATGCCGTCTCTTCCGGATGGCGTATCGAGGTGTTCTCCTCGATGCTGGTCGCAACGGCGCCGGGGCAGACGGCGTTCACCCGGATGTGATGGCGCGCAAGCTCGAGCGCCGTCTGCTGGACGATGGCGACCTGGGCCGCCTTGGTGGCCGTATAGGCCGAGGCGCCCGGCGAGCTGAACGTGCGCGTGCCGTTGATCGAGGAGACGACGACGATCGCGCCGCCGCCGTTCGCCTTCATGTGCGGAACGCAGAAATGCAGGGTCAGATAGGTGCCGCGAAGGTTCACGGCGATCGTGCGGTCGAATTCCGGTGGCTGGAGTTCGTCGATCGGCGCCCAGACGCCGTTGATGCCGGCATTGGCGACGACCACGTCCGGTGGGCCGAAGCGGTCGACGATGTCCGCCACGGCTGCGCGCATCTGGTCCTCGTCCGACACGTCGGCGACGAGCGCCGCGGCACGCCCGCCACGCCGCTCGATCTCCTCCTCGACGTCCTCGAGCTCGTCTCTGGTCCGGCCGAGGAGCCCGACGGACGCCCCGAGCGCGGCGAATTGCAGGGCGGTCGCCCGACCGATGCCCGAGCCGGCTCCCGTCACCAGAACGGTCTTTCCGTGAAAGTCCATGATCGTCCTCCTGCCGATTCCACCCTGCCACGCCACGCCGGCGCGGCGAGGGCTGAACCCGCATCGCCGTCGGAAGGTTCCTCGCGATCGGTTGGCCAGGCGTGTCTTTCCGAGATTGTCCTCTCTGCAATTTCAGGTTACGCTAAAATAGCTCGGACCTTTCGTGAGCCAGTGTCGTTTAACCTTCATAAGCGGGAGGAGCAGATGACCCATCACGTTGACAATCGCCAGGTGCGCGAACCCGGCAAGAAGCCAGTCTATGACGTTTCCGAATATTGCCGGCGCAACGGCATCGACAAGTCCGAAGCCCGCAAGCTGATGAAGGCACTCGGACAGTTCGCCACTCACCACGAGTTGACGATGAACGCCGTGGCCCGCCCGCCCAGATACCGGTGAACGCCGGGCGCATCACATTCGTGGAAGGCATGTCTCAGAGTGCGTCGAGTTCGGCCCGGTGTCGCTGCATGGCGCGGAACCGGGCGAGGTCCCGCTCGTAGAGCGAGCGGCTCGCAGGATTGGGACGCAGCACCGTGAAGGGGCGGCCCATCGCGGTGCCCGCCTCCGCCAACGTCGTGAACAGACCTCCGGCCGCCGCGGCATTCATCGCCGTACCGAGAAGGACGGCGTCCTCGCTTCGCGTGACCGCGATCTCGAGCCTAGCGACGTCGGCATAGAGCTCGACGAGAAGTGGGTTCTTCACATGCCCGCCCGTCAGGTGTAGCCGCTCCGGCCGGAAGCCACTCGCCCGAAGCGTTTCCAGGATCTGGCGCAGACCGAGCGCAATAGCGACACAAGCGCGCCAGTAGATCCGGCACAGACCGTCGAAGGAGGCGTCGAGAGTGAGCCCGGCGATCGTTCCGGTCAGCCGGTCGTCTGCGAAGGGCGACCGGTTGCCGTGAAAATCGGGGAGAATGTTGATCCGCTCGCCGAAGGCCGGGCCTTCTGTCGCCCTCATCTCCATGATCCGCCCGATTACCCGCTGGTGGACGGCCGCCGTCGCGCCGCCGCCTTCGGCATGGGCGAGCAGCAGATGCCCGAGAAGCCCGCCGGTCGCCGACTGCCCCGCCTCGATCAGCCACTGGCCCGGAAAGATCGCCTCGAAATAGGGTCCCCATATGCTGCGGCCGAAGAGCGGGGACGGCGCGAAGCCGACGAGGCAGCTCGACGTGCCGGCGATCAGCGCGGCCTGCCGCGACAGTTCTCCGGGTTCCGCCGCGACCGGGCCGAGGACGCCGAGGGCGCCGGCATAAGCATCCACCATGCCGGCGGCGACCGGGACGCCGGGGTCTAGGCCGAGCTCCGCAGCGGCCCAGGGCGAGAGCGTGCCGACTGGACGGCCGACGGGAATGCCTTCTTCCGACAGTCCCCCGCGGGCGACGAGATCGTCGAGGCCGATCGCCGAAAGGAAGTCCGGCTGCCAGCCCTTGTTCTCGTGGGCGAGATAGTTCCATTTCGCCGTCAGCGTGCAGAGCGAACGGGCAGGAGAACCGGTCGCCCGCCAGGTGAGGAAGTCCGCAAGGTCGAAGAAGAGCCCCGCTGCGGCCCAGAGATCGGGTCTCTGCCGTTTCAGCCACATCAGCTTCGGGAGCTGCATTTCGGGTGAAATGACCTCGCCGCAATGGGCGAGCGCCGGATGGCCGGTCCGGGTACATTCCTCCGCCTCGGCCGAGGCCCGGTGATCGAGCCAGGACATGGTGTCGAAGGTGACGCCGTCTTCCTCGGCCAGCGCAATCTTCGAACCGTTTTCCGCACGCAGCACCAGCGAGCAGGTCGCGTCGAAGCCGACCGCTGCAACCTGTTCGGCCGCTATGCCGGACGCGGCGAGCGCCTCGCGCACGGCCCTGCAGCTCGCCTGCCAAATGTCTTCGGAATCGTGTTCGCCGCGCTCGGCACCCGGCCGGCGGAGCAGGATCGGGCATTCGCGCCGCGCCAGAAGATTTCCCGCCGTATCGAAGACACCGGCCCGCGCGCTGGCGGTCCCCACGTCGACCGCAATCACGTGATCGCGCATTCTGGCCCGCTTCCGTCCCTATTCTTTTGCGACAAGGTGGATCAAATCGGCCATGGCGTCAAACACGGCGTCGGGTGCCAGGGCGTCGAGGGCGGCACGGTGGGATGCGAAATGCGTGTGCGATCCGCCGGTGAAGGCAAAGACCGTCATGCCGGCCGCCTTGGCCGCCTCGATGCCGGCTGGACTGTCCTCGATCACGATGCAGGCGGAGGGCGTGCGGCCCATCCGCTCGGCGGCATGGAGGAAAAGGTCGGGAGCAGGCTTGCCGCGGGCGACCATCGCCGCGCTGAAGATGTTCGGGTCGAAGCGGTCGATCAGTCCGGTGACGGTGAGCGACAGGCGGATGCGCTCCATGTGGCTTGAGGACGCGACGCACCAGTCGATGCCGTGGGCCTGCAGCGCCTCCAGGGCCCCGATGACGCCGGGGATCGGGCGAAGGTCAGCCCGGAAGCGGGCAAAGAGGTCCTGGCGCAGGCGTTCCAAGAAGGCTTCGTCCATGTCGAGCCCGAACTCCTCGCGGGCGGCGGCGATCACGGTCGAGAGGCTCCGCCCGAGAAAGCGGCGATAGGCGCCGGCCTCGTCGATCAGCACGCCGGCGCGGGCGAAGGAGGCGACGAGCACCTCGATCGAAATCGGCTCGCTGTCGACGAGGACGCCGTCGCAATCGAAGATGACGAGCCTCTTTTCCGGGGCCATCGGATCTCCTCTTTCGTTTCAGGCAAGCTTACCGTCGAGATATTTCTGGAGGGTTGCGGCGGTTCCGTTTTCCCGCAGGTGCGCGAGTGCTTCGGTGAAGCGGACGACGAAACGCGGATTTGTCCCGACCTCGCCGAAAATATCGCCGAGGGCGAGGAAGGCCTTCGGATCCTGCCGCGAGGCACGTGCGGCCGCCTGGAGTCGCCCGGCATTGACGTCATTGAAGACGATCGCCTTGCCGCTGTCCGAGATGCCTTCGAAATACCGGCACCAGAGCGCCGAGACGAGGGCGAGCCCGGTTACGTCGAGGCCCTTCGCCAGCCGGTCGGCGGTCGAGGGCAGGATGAATTTCGGCTGGCGGTTCGATCCGTCCTGGGCGAGCCGCGGGATGGTGTCGCCGATCTTCGGATTGGCGAAGCGGCGCTCGATCAGCGCGTAGTACTCCGCAAGGCTGGTGCCCGGCACCGGCGGCACGACGGGGATGATCTCCTCGTTTTCGAGCTTGGCGAGGAAGCCGCGGATCAGCAAGTTTTCCATCGCCTCGTGGACGTAATGGATGTCCATGAGCGCTGCCGGATAGGCGATCGCCGCATGTCCGCCGTTCAGGATGCGAAGCTTCATCAACTCGTAAGGGGCGACATCCGCCACGAAGGTGACGCCGACCTCTTCGAGCGCCGGGCGCCCGAGCGGGAACTTGTCCTCCAGCACCCACTGCTTGAACTCCTCGCAGAAGACCGGCCAGCCATCCTCGATGCCGTAGGTATCGCGGGCAATCGCGATCTCCCGTTCGCCGGTCGCCGGTGTGATCCGGTCGACCATCGCATTCGGGAAGGCGACGTTTTCGTGAATCCAGTGGGCGAAGGCCGGATCGGAGAGCTCTGCGAGCCCGCAGACCGTCGCTTCCGTCACCTCGCCATTGCCGGGGATGTTGTCGCAGCACATGACGGTGAACGGCGGGAGGTCTGCCGCGCGGCGCGCTTTCAGCCCGGCAATGATGAGGCCGAACACGGTCTTCGAATGATCGGGGTCGGCGGCGTCTGCCGCAATCGCCGGATGGCTGGGGTCGAACTGGCCGGTCGCCGGGTCGATGAAATAGCCGCCCTCGGTGATCGTCAGCGAGACGATGCGGATCGCAGGATCGGCGAGTGTCGCGACGATCCGCTCGAAGTCGGGCGCGGTGATGATGTCGACCATCGGGCCGGTGACGGTCGCGGCGGAGCGGGCGACGTCCTGCTCGACCACGGTGGTCAGATAATCCTGCGCCTTCAACGTGTCCCGCATCTTCTGGTCCGACGGCATGACGCCGGCGCCGATGATCGCCCAGTCGAGGTCGCGCCCGCGATTGAAGAGCTCGTGCAGATAGACCGCCATGTGGGCGCGGTGAAAGTTGCCGACCCCGAAATGCACGATCGCGGCCTTGAGGCTCGCCCTGTCATAGGCGGGAACGGAGGTCCTCGCGGCAATGGCGGGCAGGTTGGCGAGCGAAAGTTTGAAGGTCATGGGGGAGGTCCTCGAATTGACGTGCCGGCCGATCGCTCAGCTCATCCAGTTGCCGCCGTCGACATTGTAGGTCTGGGCGACGATGTAGTCGGCCTCGGACGTGGCGAGGAAGATCGCCATGCCGGTCAGGTCCTCGGCGCGTCCCATCCGGCCGAAGGGCACGGCCTCTCCGACCAGCCGCTTCTTCTCGCCGAGCGGGCGGTTCTCGTATTTCGCAAAGAGGCCGTCGACGCCGTCCCAGTGCTCGCCGTCGACGACGCCGGGGGCGATCGCGTTGACGTTGATGCCGTGCTTGACGAGGTCGAGCCCGGCCGACTGGGTCAGCGAGATGACGGCGGCCTTGCTGGCGCAATAGACGGCGACGAGCGCCTCGCCGCGTCGGCCGGCCTGGCTCGCCATGTTGATGATCTTGCCGCCCTTATCCCTGGCGATCATCGACTTCGCCGCCGCCTGCAGCATGAAGAGCTTGCCGGCGACATTGATCGAAAAGAGCCGGTCGAAGCTCTCCCGGCTGATCTCAACGATCGGCGCGAGGTCGAAGAGGGCGGCGTTGTTGACGAGAATGTCGAGCCCGCCGGCACGATCCTCGACGGCTTTCACCGCGGCATCGATGGAGGCCTGGTCGGTGACGTCGAGACGGACGGCATAGGCGGCAGGGCCGATCTCTTCGGCGGTGCGCGTCGCCCGATCGAGGGCGATGTCGGCGATTGCGACGGTCGCCCCTTCGCGGACATAGGCCTCGGCAAAAGCGCGGCCGATGCCGCGGGCCGAACCGGTGATCAGGGCGGATTTGCCTTGCAGTCGTCCCGTCATAGGGCAAGTCCCTTCGCGTCGAACTTGTGGAGATGGCCGGGCTCGGGGGTGACGAAGACCTCGTCTCCGTGGCGGACCGGCACGTCGCCGCCGGTGCGGGTAGTGAGCGTGCCGATGCCCGGAACCTCGACATGCAGGAAAGTGTCGGAGCCGAGATGTTCAGCCACCGTGACCTTGCCCTTCCAGCGGCCCGTCTCGGTCGAAAGGGCGAGGTGTTCCGGACGGATGCCGACCGTATGCGCGCCTTCGTCCGTCGCCGTCCGGCCGGAGATGAGGTTCATCTTCGGCGAGCCGATGAAACCGGCGACGAAGATGTTGGCGGGGCGGCGGTAGAGATCGAGCGGCGAGCCGACCTGCTCGATGCGGCCCCTGTTGAGCACGACGATCTTGTCGGCCATGGTCATCGCCTCGACCTGGTCGTGGGTGACGTAGATCGACGTGGCGCCGAGCTTGTGGTGAAGCTCGGTGATTTCGAGGCGCATGGCGACGCGCAGCGCGGCATCGAGGTTCGAGAGCGGCTCGTCAAAGAGGAAGCAGCGGGGCGAGCGGACGATCGCCCGGCCGATCGCGACGCGCTGGCGCTGGCCGCCGGAAAGGGCGCGGGGCTTGCGGTCGAGATAGTCGCCGAGATTGAGGATGCGGGCGGCCTCCTCGACCTTGCGGTCGATCTCGGCCTTGTCGACATTCGCCATCTTCAGCGGGAAGCCGATATTGGAGCGCACGCTCATATGCGGATAGAGGGCGTAGGACTGGAAGACCATGGCGAGCCCGCGCCGCGCCGGCGCCGTTGCCGTCTCGTCCTTGCCGTCGATGATGATCCTGCCGCCGGTCGCGTCCTCGAGCCCGGCGATCAGCCGCAGCAGCGTGGACTTGCCGCAGCCCGACGGGCCGACGAAGACGACGAACTCGCCGTCGTTGATTTCGAGGTCGATCGAGGGGATGACTGCGTGCTCGCCAAAAGATTTGGAGAGCTGTTCGAGCCTGATGCTTCCCATGATGGTCGTTCCTTACTTGACGGCGCCGAAGGTGAGCCCGCGCACCAGTTGCCTTTGACTGAACCAGCCGAGAATGACGATCGGCGCGATGGCGAGCGTCGAGGCAGCCGAGAGCTTGGCCCAGAACAGGCCTTGCGGGCTCGAGAAGGAGGCGATGAAGGCGGTGAGCGGTGCGGCGTTGGTGGTGGTCAGCCGGATGGTCCAGAAGGACTCGTTCCAGGCGAGAATGATGTTGAGGAGCAGAGTCGAGGCGATACCGGGAACCGCCATCGGCGTGAGCACGTAGACGATTTCGCCGAAGAGCGTCGCTCCGTCCATGCGGGCGGCTTCGAGGATCTCGCCGGGGATTTCCCGGAAATAGGTGTAGAGCATCCAGACGACGATCGGCAGGTTGATCAGCATCAGCATGACGGTGAGGCCGATGCGGGTGTCGAGCAGGCCGAAATCCCGGAAGAGAAGATAGATCGGGACGAGGACGGCAACCGCCGGCATCATCTTGGTGGAGAGCATCCACATCAGGATGTCCTTGGTCCGTTTCGTCGGGGAGAAGGCCATCGCCCAGGCGGCGGGAATGCCGACGAGAAGGGCGAGCAGCGTCGAGCCCACAGAGAGCACGACCGAGTTCATGAACGGTTTCAGATAGTCGCGCTGCGTCTGCACCGTCACGTAGCTTTCGAGCGTGAAGGAGGGCACGAGGTCAAAACCCTGGATCGCCTCGGTCTCGGTCTTGAGGCTGGTGATGATCGTGTAGAGGATCGGGAAGAAGATCAGCAGCGCAACGACCCAGGCGAGGGTGGTGACGGCGATCTTGCGGCGGGTGGTGATGCTGCGTGCCATGGTCGTCTCCTCAGCGGTCGAGATTCTTGCCGACGGCGCGCATCAGGAAGAAGGCGACGACGTTGGCGAGCACGACGGCGATGATGCCCCCGGCCGAGGCGCCGCCGACGTCGTAGCCGAGGAGCGCGGTGCGGTAGATCAGGAAGGCGAGATTGGTGGAAGCGTAGCCCGGCCCGCCGTTCGTCGTGACCAGGATTTCCGCGTAGACGCCGAGCAGGAAGATCGTCTGGATCAGGATGACGACGGTGATCGCGCGGGCGAGGTGCGGCAGCGTGAGATAGATGAACTGGTTCAGCGCATTGGCGCCGTCCATTTCGGCGGCCTCCATCTGCTCGGCATCCATCGACTGGAGCGCGGTGAGCAGGATGAGGGTGGCAAACGGCAGCCATTGCCAGGCGACGATGATGACGATCGACACCAGCGGATACTGCGCGAACCAGTCGACGGGCGTGAGCCCGAGCGCCCGGCTCATGTCGGCGAGCACGCCGTAGCCCGGATGCATGATCATGTTCTTCCAGACCAGGGCGGCGACGGGCGGCATCACGAAGAAGGGCGAGATGACCATGATCCGCACCAGCCCCTGGCCGAAGATCGGCTGGTCAAG